>DASZFN010000812.1:0-8611 GCA_035939715.1 Gemmataceae bacterium
CACCAAGCAGTACTACATCGTCATGGAGTTCGTGGAGGGGGGCAACCTGCGCGATATCCTGGGGATCCGCGACAAGCTGGAGCCGGCCGAGGCCATGCGCTTCATCGAGGACGCGGTGTCCGGCATCGCCTACGCCTATTCCAAGGGCGTGACGCACCGCGACATGAAGCTCACCAACGTCCTGATATCGAGCCAGGGCGCCGCCAAGCTCGTGGACCTGGGATTGGCCGGCATCTTTATCCGCAAGGGCCTGGAGCTCGAAGCCGGCGAAAAGATGGACCGCACCGTGGACTACGCCGGTCTGGAAAAGCGCACCGGCGTCAAGTCCGGCGACGTGCGCAGCGATATCTATTTCCTCGGCTGCGTGCTCTACGAAATGTTGACCGGCCGCTCGCCGCTGCTCATGACGCGCGATCCGCGCGTGCGCATGAGCCCCAACCGCTTTGACAGCGTCACGCCCATGCGCCGCGACGAGGTCAAGGGGCCGCCTTCGCTCTTTCTTCTGGTCGAGCGCATGATGTCGCTCGATCCCAAGGCGCGCTACCAGACGCCTTCGCAATTGCTCGACGCCGTGCACGAGGTGCGCCGCGAAATCGAAAGCGGCGTGCCCGGCGCCACCCTCAAGCCTGCGGTGCGTTCGGTGTTTGTCGTCGAAAAGGACGAGCGCCTGCAAGACGCCATGCGCGAAGGCTTCAAGGAAAAGGGCTTCCGCGTCTATGTGGCGGCCGACCCGGCCCGCGCCGTGGACCGCTTTAATCTGCAGCCCTTCGACGCCCTGGTCCTGGACGCCGGCACCACGGGCGAAGAAGGCCGTTACACCTTCGAGCACATCCTCAAGGACGCGGTACGCAAGGAAGTGGCCTGTGCCGGCATCTTGATCCTCTCCGAAGAGCAGGCGGCCTGGGCCAAGGAAGTTCCGCAGCAGCCCAAGGTGGTCGTGCTGGTGCGGCCGCTCACCCTGAAACAACTGCAACGCAAGCTCGAAAGCCTTGTCCCGGCGCCCGACAGTCCGAATGGCGATCGTTAAGCTTTAGGACAGGATTCCGAATCCTTTCCGAGCTAATATTGGCTCGCCGCTAAACTTCCTCGGTTTATTTACCAGCGGGCACCGCCCGCCCCAGGCGTTGTAGTAGCTTCTTCATGTCTTCCCAGACGTCGCGTTTCTTGTCCGGACTGCGCAACAGGTACGCTGGATGATAGGTGCACAGCACCGGAATTCCCCGGTACTGCTGGAATTGTCCGCGCAGCTTGCCGATGGATAGCTTGGTGCCAAGCAAGTTCTGGGCAGCGCAGGCGCCCAGGGCACAAATAAACTTCGGCTGCACCAGCTCGAGTTGCCGTTCCAAATATTCCCGGCAATGGGCGGCTTCATCCGGCAGCGGCAGCCGGTTTCCGGGTGGCCGGCACTTGAGAATATTGCAGATATAGACTTCTTCGCGCTTCAGACCGCATGCCGTGATAATCCGATTCAAAAGCTGACCCGCCGCGCCGACAAACGGCTCGCCCTGCGCATCTTCATCTGCTCCCGGCGCCTCGCCGACAAAGCAGATCTCCGCGTCCAGCCTGCCGACGCCAAAGACGGTCTGCGTCCGCGTGCACGCCAGCTCTCCGCATCGTGTACATTTCGAGACAGCTTCCGCAAGAACGGCAAGCTCCTGTCGGCGTTGTTCAGGACTGCCCAGCTGCCGCTCTCCGCTGTCAAAGAGCGCGCCTGCCACAGCCACAGGCTCGGCTGCCTCCATGGTTTGCACTGAACTCGCACACGCCGCTTCTGCCATGCCAATTACAGCCGGTAGAGGCGCGTTCGGAACCCATTCGACTCCAGCCGAGCGTAGACTGTCCACCTGTTGCCGGAGCTGGCGGGCTAAATCTGCTGGGCCGGGGACTGGAAGGTCCGGCATTTCATCCTCCTTGCATGGAACTCAGTACTCGTACTCAGTGCTGGTCTGCCTGCTACAATTTGCTGAGCAGATGATTTTCCTTCCTTCACCGTAGGAACGCGATGTCCGCGCAACAAGCCCAAAGCGTGGCGCTTGGCCTGGTGCAGATGCGTTGCCAGCCTGACCCGGACGCCAATCTGGAAAACGCGATTGGACATATCCGCCAGGCAGCGAAAGCCGGCGCACAAATTATCTGCTTGCAAGAGCTGTTTCGCTCTCAGTATTTCTGTCAGCGTCAAGATCCATCGACCTTCGACCTGGCGGAGCCGGTTCCCGGTCCGACCACGGAACGGCTCGGACGAGTCGCGCGCGAAACCAGCACCGTGCTCGTGGCCTCACTGTTCGAGCGCCGCACAGCTGGCGTTTATCACAACACGGCGGCGGTCCTGGACACCGACGGCAGCCTGCTCGGTCTGTACCGCAAGATGCATATCCCGGACGATCCGCTCTATTTCGAGAAGTATTATTTTACACCCGGCGACCTCGGTTTCCGGGCCTTCGACACGCGCCACGGCCGCATCGGCGTTCTAATTTGCTGGGATCAGTGGTACCCCGAAGCCGCCCGCCTGACGGCCCTCAAAGGAGCTGACATCATCTTTTATCCCACCGCCATCGGCTGGCACCCGCGCGAGAAAACTGAATTCGGCGCCGCCCAATATCAGGCCTGGCAGCTTATCCAACGCAGTCACGCGCTGGCCAATGGCGTCTATGTCGCCGCCGCCAATCGCGTCGGCCACGAAGGCGCGCCGGACGGCGGCCTGGAGTTCTGGGGCGGTTCCTTCGTCAGCGATCCCTTCGGCGGCGTGCTCCGCCAAGCTTCGCACGATAAGGAGGATGTGCTGGTCGTAACCTGCGATCTAAAACGCATCGAGGAGATCCGCCGCAACTGGCCCTTTCTGCGCGATCGGCGGATCGATGCCTATGGTGATTTGACGCGGCGCTTCCTTGATTGACGGCATGGTGGAATTTTTCGCTTTATTTCGCCGCCGATTCCTTTACAATCAAATTAGCAGGTGACACCGAGAAACGGGCGCGGAAGAGAGCTTGCGACCAGCGATTGTATCACCGGCCGCCCCTGTCGCCATTCGGCGGATGCCGGTCTCCTCCCCGAGCGACTTCCCCCAAGCTCCTGTACCCGCCGTCTCCCGGCTCTTTCGGCAGGACAAGTCCCGTCGGTTTTCAGAAAGAGGCCCATCATGCGGCCGGGGAGCTTGGCATGAGAGTGCTCATCGCCGAAGACAATTCCACCACGCGCTCGCTCCTGCAAGAGGCCCTCACCGATTGGGGCTTTGAGGTCCTGGCTGCCAGCGACGGCAAGGAGGCCTGGCAACAACTGGCACATGGCGAGGCGCCGCAGCTTATCCTTCTCGATTGGACCATGCCGGAGATGGACGGCATCGAAGTATGCCGGGCGGTGCGTCAATTGCCACACTTCCGCACCAACTACATCATCCTGCTGACGGCGCGCAACAGTCCGGACGACGTGGTGGTAGGTCTCGAAGCCGGCGCCGACGACTACATTACGAAGCCGTTCGAGCCGGCCGAGCTGCGTGCGCGCCTGCAAGTCGGCGTCCGCATCGTCGCGCTGCAACACAGCCTGGCTCGCCGCGTGGACGAACTGGAAAACGCGCTGGCACGCGTCAAGCAGCTGCATGGCTTGCTGCCGATCTGCTCCTACTGCAAGAAAATCCGTGACGACCAAAATTACTGGCAGCAGGTCGAGGCCTACATCAGTTCGCACACCGATGCCCAGTTCAGCCACGGCGTCTGCCCGGATTGCTACGAGCGCATCTTGCGGCCCGAAATGGAAGCGTTTCGCAACAAAATCCTGTCCAGGAAGACGTGATGGCCGTCCCGGGACGAAGGAGCACGAAGCTGGTTGACGGCGAGCGTTAGGCCGATTGCGGACAAGGATCAGCAAACTTGCCCAAGATGGCCATCCTCCGCCAGGTCCGTTGCTGGGCGATCTGTGGAAAACCACCCGTTCTCCGGCCGTAACTGTTGTTCCCTTTGTGCCTAGAGTGTCGTATAATCTTCCTCTAACCGGCGAGGTAGCAGGCTTAACCTATGCGCGTTTCCGGAGCGCCGGTTGACGGAACAACCAGGGTCGAGCAATTGAAGGGGCCCCGCTGAGCGAACGCAACGTCCGTCCAGGCTCAATCTCGGAACCTCTCCTCGCACAATCTTCGTTTTCGAGACGCTAACGAGGGAACTGATGAGCACAGTCACGATCAAGAAATCCACCCGCACGCTGAAGCCGCAAGAAGAGGCGGTGCAGCCGAAGTTTCAATATCCCGGCATACCGACCACCTGCGACGGCGCGGAAGCGGTCGTTCATGTGGAGATTCATGTCGCCCAAGCGGCCGGCGCCTATCCGATCACCAGCTCCACCACCATGGGCGGCGGCTTCAACGCTGCCGTCATGAACGGCCTGAAAAACCTGTGGGGTGACTCACTCCTCTTCTTCGAGCCGGAAAGCGAACACTCCGCCGCGACTGTCTGCGAAGGCTTTGCCGTGGCCGGCGGCCGGGTGACCAACTTCACCTCGGGGCAGGGCCTAGTGCTCATGAAGGAGGTGCTGTACACGATTTCCGGCAAACGCCTGCCGGTGCTCATGAACATCGGCGCCCGCGCCTTGACCAGTCAGGGCCTCAACGTGCACGCCGGGCACGATGATGTGATGAGCGTGGCCGACTGCGGCTGGGGCATGATCTTCGGCCGCAATGCCCAGGAAGCCGGGGACCTTTGCCTGATCGCGCGCCGTACCGCCGAGGCGACGCAGACGCCGTTCTTCAATGTCCAGGATGGCTTCCTCACCACACACACCGTCGAGACCGTGCGCCTGCCTGAGCCGGAGTTCATGAAGGAATACATCGGCGATCCGAAGGAGAAACTGGTCAACCTGATGGACCCGGCCAATCCAATGATGTCCGGCGTCGTGCAGAATCAGGACTCGTACATGAAGGGCAAAATCGCTCAGCGCTGGTATTACGACCGCATCGAGCCGGCGCTGGAAAACGCCTTTGCCGAGTTCTATCGCAAGACCGGCCGCCGCTACGACTTCCTGGAGCCTTATCGCTGCGAGGACGCCGACTACATCCTGATCGGCCTGGGCTGCTACATGGAGACGGCCAAGGCGACCGTGGACTACCTGCGCGATGAGAAGGGGATCGCTGCCGGCTGCATCAATGTCTTCGTGTTCCGGCCGTTCCCGGCCCGGCACATTGTCAAGGCCCTCAAGGATTGCAAGGCTTTCACCGTTATCGAACGCATGGATGATCCGATGTCCACCACGGGCAACCATTTGACGCGCGAGATCAAGGCGGCGTTTTGCGACGCCATCAACGGACAGAACGGCCAGGAGCGAATCGACCGCATCCCGCGGGTTTACAACTGCGCGGCCGGACTGGGGAGCCGCGATGTGCGCCCCGGTGATATCAACGCGGCGTTCTTCAACATGATTCACGATGGCCCCGATTATTTCTGCCTGGGCATAGATCACCCGCTGGCACTCAAGCGGGCCGAGGACCCGGACCTGCGGCCGACAGGCGGCTTCTCCATGCGCGGCCACTCGGTGGGCGGCTTCGGTTCGGTGACCACGAACAAGGTCATCGCTACCATCGCCGGCAATGTCTTCGGCAAGGACGTGCAAGCCTACCCGAAGTACGGCTCGGAGAAGAAAGGCCTGCCGACGACCTATTACCTGACCATCGCCGACTCGCACATCTATATCCACAGCGAGCTGGAGCACGTGGATTTGCTGTGCATCAACGACCCGACGGCGATCATGAATCCGCTCACGCTTGACGGCCTCGTCGAGGGCGGGGCGATCTTCATGCAGTCCCCGCAGGCTGAGCCGGCGGACGTGTGGGCGCGCGTTCCCGATTCGGTGAAAAAAATCGTCCGCGACAAGAAATACCGCATCTACTTCTGCGATATGGTCAAGATCGCCCGTGAAGTCGCCTCTGAAGCGGACCTGCAGATGCGTATGCAAGGCATCGTGTTGCTGGGCGCGTTCCTTAAACTGACGCCCTATTCCAAGGAAAGCAACATGTCCGACGACCAGGTGTATTCCGGCGTGGAGAAAGCACTGCGCAAGTACTTCGGCAAACGCGGCGATCGCGTCGTCCAGGACAACCTCACCTGCGTGAAACTCGGGTTCAGCGATATGAAAGAAATTCCTCAATCAATTATGGGTCAGTAGCCAGTAGCCAGCAGTCAGTAGCAAATGGCTACTGACTGCTGGCTACTGACTACTGGCTATTAGGAGCCTTCGATGATTGCAACCAACGGCGCCACCAAAGCGTCGATGAACGAAGCCAACGAGCGCGATCCGTTCAACAATAACAGTTACGGCACGCTGGTGGACCAGGCCTACAAGATGGTCAGTCTGCCGGTGCTGGACGTGCTGGATTTCAACGAGCGCATTATCCGCGGCTATGAGGAGGGCTGGGGAGAGAAGGACTTGCCCGCGGACCTTTCCGTGGCGCGCTCGCTGATCCCCGCCGGCACCGCCACGCTCCGCGACTTCAGCAACATCTCGCCGGAAATCCCGGAGTACATTCCGGAGAACTGCACCGCCTGCATGGATTGTGTGACGGAATGCCCCGACACGGCGATTCTCGGCAAGGTCCTGTCGGAGACCGAGCTCGAAGAAAAACTGAAGACGATCCCCGAGGCCGACCGGGAGATATACGCCAAGCAGTGGTCGAAGACGAAGAAGTATTATGACGCCGGCAAGAAGAAAGGCATGCCGGGCGGCATGTTTCAGATCATCATCGATCCCAGCAAGTGCAAGGGCTGCGCCGAGTGCGTCACCGTGTGCGACGACGACGCCCTCAAAATGATCCCCAAGACCGATGCGGTCATGACGCAGGCGCGCAAGACCCACCGCTACTTCAAGAACATCGGCCCGAGCAACGAAAAATACATCAACGAAAACTTGCTCATCGACATGATGCTCAAGGAGCAGACGCATATCTACGTCGGCGGCGCCGGCTCGTGTGCGGGTTGCGGCGAGGGCACCGCCTTGCGCATGATGTGCTCGGCGACGGGCTCGAAATACGGCGACCAGTGGGGTATTGTCGCGGCCACTGGTTGCAACACGGTATATACTTCCACGTATCCCTACAACCCGTATCTTGTCCCCTGGACCAATTCGCTCTTTGAGAACGCCCCGGCAGATGCCATCGGCGTGCGCATGCGTTGGGATCAGATGGGTTGGCAGAACCGGCCGATCTGGTGCATCGGCGGCGACGGGGCCATGTTCGACATCGGCTTCCAGGCGCTGTCGCGGCTGCTTGCCAGCGGCATGAACATAAAACTGTTCGTTCTTGACACGCAGGTGTACTCCAACACCGGCGGCCAGGCTTCAACAAGCACCTACACCGGCCAGAACACCAAGATGAGCGTGCACGGCAAGACATTTGGCGGCAAGCAGGAGCGCCGCAAGGAAATCGCTCAAATCGCCATGATGCACCCGCGCACCTTTGTCGCGCAGACGACGTGTGCCCACACGAACCACTTCTACAAGTCCGTGCTCGGCGCCCTGGAATTTGACGGACCGGCGCTTGTGGTTTGCTACACCACCTGCCAACCGGAGCATGGCGTGGCCGACAACATGGCCAGCGACCAGGCCCGCCTGGCCGTGGACAGCCGGGCTTTCCCGTTGCTGGTGTACGATCCACGCAAGGGCGACACGATCAAGACCCGCCTGACCTTGCAAGGCAACCCCGCCGTCAAGGAAGATTGGTTCAAGAACCCGAAAACGAATGAGGAAGTGAGTTTCATCGACTTCGCCCGCAGTGAAGGCCGCTTTGCCAAGCATTTTGACAAGGATGGCAATCCCTCGGAGACGCTCCTGTGGGCCAAGCAAGAGCGCCTCGAGAACTGGCACGTTTTACAGGAACTGGCCGGGTTACGCTAGCATGTCCGGTCCACTGGCTGTTCATGAATTTGTCCAGGGCGGCCTCGAGGCCGCCCTGGAGTTTTTGAAGCGGACGCGCTCGGAGCTGCGCTCCCTGCGGAAGGTGCGCGTCTGGAAAGACAAGCTCCACATCATCGACGTCAACAAGGACCACTTCGAAATCCGCGGCATCGGTTACGGCGACGCGGATGTTATTCCGCTCTTACGCAATATTAATACGGCCTTCGATCCGATGACCATTCGGAATCCGACCGAAGCAGAATACAAGGAATTCGATACCGGCAGACGCCATCCATGGGCAGAAGATCGGGTGATGTGAATCAGCATGAAAAAGAGAGACACTTAAGCAGGTCCGCTGCCGTAGATATGCTGAATCGGCGTCTTGTGTCCCCAGGTGATCTGCTCGCGCGTCATGCCGAATGCGCCGGCAACCTTGTCCCGTTCCGACGGACTGGGCGTCCACCTGCCCAGCACGATGGCCAATACGCGCTGCTCGTCCAGGCCGCATTTCTCGGCGAGCTGCTTGTAATTCAGGTTGTGTTCTTCGCACAGGCCGTTCACCGTCTTGTTTGCGTCCATCATTCCTCCGCACCCGTCACGGGCTCCTGCCAAACTGCGGGCCGTGTCCGTGGATATGTTGGACCTGAACCGTGTGCCCCCAGGCAATCAGCTCGGGTCGGACACCTAGCGCGGCGGCAAGAGTCTCGCGCTGTTTTGGGCTCGGCGTGTACTGGCCGTTAATGAT
>DASZFN010000813.1:0-2644 GCA_035939715.1 Gemmataceae bacterium
CCACCAAAAGTCATCTGGCTCAAGGGATGCTATTACGCGACCGCCGTCGCTGAAGAGCTGATTCGGACGCAATCGATCAGAATTGTGGACTTCCTGAATGACAAAGATCGATCAGTGCTTATCCTGAGCCCTCGAATCTCCTGACGTGCGGTCAGCATTGCTATTCGCAATTCCGAATCGTACCCATCGCTTAATTTCATAACCTGAAACCTCGCGGCATCCCTCTCCGTCCTTGTATTGTTATCAGCCGGAGGAGTTTGGAATGCTTTTACGTACTCAGGCATTGTGTGCCTTGGTGGCGGGGCTGTTGCTTGCCGCCCCGGTTATCTCTATGGCAGCCGACCCGCTAGTGGTTAAGACGGAGCAGGGCAAGGTTCACGGCAAGACAATCAATGACGGCAAGGTGCGCGCATGGATGGGCCTGCCCTATGCCGCGCCGCCTGTGGGCGATCTGCGCTGGAAGGCTCCGCTGCCTCCGGCCAAGTGGAGCGGCGAGCGCGACGCCACCAACTACGGTGCGCACTGCGCGCAGAACATCGTTTTTCAGGACATGATCTTTCAGGACAAGGGTGGCAGCGAAGACTGCCTCTTGCTGAACGTCTACGCGCCGGCCACGGCCGACAGCAAAGCCAAGCTGCCGGTGATGTTCTGGATTCACGGCGGCGGCTTCTCGGGCGGGGCCAGCAACGAGCCGAGGCACAACGGCGATTTTCTGCCGCTCAAGGGCGTGGTGCTGGTGACGATCAATTACCGTCTCGGTGTCTTTGGATTTCTGGCCACCGCCGATCTGGCGAAGGAAGCCGATGGCGCGGCAGGGAACTACGGCCTGATGGACATGGTGGCCGCGCTGCAGTGGGTCAAGGCCAACATCGCGGAGTTCGGCGGCGATCCCGGCAACGTGACCATCTTTGGCGAGAGCGCCGGGTCCTTCGCTGTGAGCACGCTGATGGCTTCGCCGATGGGGAAGGGGCTCTTCCAGAAGGCGATTGGAGAGAGCGGCGGGGCGCTGGGCCGCGGGCCTCTGCCGTATAACTCGCTGGCCGATCGCGAGGTGAAGGACGCCGAGTGGGTGTCGACGCTGAATGTGAAGTCTCTGGCGGAGCTGCGCGCACTACCCACGCAGACCATTCTGGACGCGGCCAAGAAGCCCGGTGCGGGTTTCCCGCCTGATGTTGATGGCAAGCTGCTCACTGAGCCAGTGCCTGACACTTATGCGGCCGGCAAGCAGGCGCATGTTCCGCTGCTGGCGGGATGGAACTCCGACGAGGGAAGCTTTTTTGCCATGCGCGGCATGACAGTCGACCAGTGGAAGAAGCAGGCCGACACGCAGTTCAAGGATCGTGCCGCCGAGTTCCTGAAGCTCTACCCGGGCGATACCGACGAGCAGGCCTTGCGCTCCGCCATCGATTTCGGCAGCGACGCGTTCATTGCCTTCGGCACGTGGACGTGGCTTGAAGAGCATCGCAAGACCGGCGATTCGCCGGTGTACCGTTACCACTTCGAGCTGGCAGCCACACCCAGCAAGTTTCATCCCGGCACGTTCGCCTTCCACTCCGACGACATCGAGTACGTCTTCGGCACGCTCGACACGCGGCCGGGCTGGAACGTGCGGCCGGAGGATCGCACGCTGAGCGACCAGATGATGACCTACTGGTCGAATTTCGCCAAGACGGGTGATCCCAACGGAACGGGAGTGCCCGTGTGGCCCAAATACAACGACGAGGGCTACCCGTTGATTCATCTGAACTCGACTATCACGTCGGGTCCTGACACACTGCGGCCGCGTTACCTCTTCCTGCAGGTGGGCATGCCGCCCATGCGCATGCAGTGAAGAAATCGCATGCGGAAAGGGCCGCCCTCGGGCGGCCCTTCTTATTTCGTTTAAGACTGCGAATTTGAATTGTCGGCGCGGTTCTCAGTGGTTGACGCCTGCCGACGCAACGGGGGTAGCGACACCGGAAGCGGCTGCGAACCCTGCTGCCTGGCCGGCGGGAATGGCCGATGCGGGCGCTGGCGCGGCAAACGAGGAATCCTTGGCGTTCAGCGCCCCGGAGTAGTCGGGGCCGAGACCGAGCGATTTGAGCGCCCGCGAATCCGGCAACAGCCTGGTCTGCCAGCCGTGGTCGGACTGGTACTTTTGCATCGCCGCCTGCGTGGTGGCGTCCCACTCTCCGCTGGCCGAGCCGTTCAGGTAGTGCTCGCGGATCAGTGCCTGTTGAATCTGGGTGGCGCGAGCAGAGTCGATGACCTGCTGACCGTGGAGCTTATGCTTTCCCCTGGTTTTGCCGGACAGCTTGTGGCCGGAACGAGAGTGGGTCCCGGTGGTGCTTTTGTGCGTTAGAGTGGCGAACGCGGGCGCAGCGACCATGAGGGCCGCCAAAGCAATGGCAATGCCTGCACGAGAGCTCAACACGATAGCATGTCCTCCCCAGGTAAAGACAATCTAATTTAGCTAAAGAGTGCCAAGATTCTAACCTGTATTTCCACAGATTAGCCAGCTAAAATCGATTGCTCTTTGCTGTGGTTGCTTAACATGATGAGGGCGCGCGGGTTAGCCTGCCCGTGCGCCCCGTCACTAAAGTTACTGTAGGGTACCGCCGAGGAAGTTGATCCCGTCGTTGGGGCGGCGGGGATCGACAACCTC
>DASZFN010000814.1:0-7021 GCA_035939715.1 Gemmataceae bacterium
CCCAAGGTCAGGGTCTGCGCTTCGTGCAAGAGTATTTTCTGGTCGCCTGCTCACTGGCCGATCTGGTGCGCCGCTTCCGGCGGAGCAACACGGATTGGAATGCGCTACCCGACAAGGTTGCTATGCAACTCAACGATACGCACCCCAGCCTGGCCGTGCCCGAATTGATGCGCATCCTGTTCGACGAAGCGAACCTAGGCTGGGACCAGGCGTGGGACCTCACGCGGCGGAGCCTGGCATATACGAACCACACCCTCCTACCGGAAGCGCTGGAGAAATGGCCGGTCGCCTGGTTCGAAATGCTGCTGCCGCGTCATTTGGAGATCATATTCGAGATCAACCGTCGCCTGCTCGATGGGCTCCGGGCGCTAACGCAAGCCGGCGCGGCTCTCGACGAGGGCCGCGTGTCGCGGGTCAGCCTGATCGAAGAAGGACCGACAAAGCACGTTCGCATGGCCAACCTGGCGATCGTCGGCTCGCACAGCACGAACGGCGTGGCCGCGATTCACTCCAAGCTGTTGCGCACCATGACGGTCAAGGACCTGGCCGAGATGTTCCCCGAGCGCTTCAGCAATAAGACTAACGGCGTCACGCCGCGTCGCTGGCTGCTGCTGGCGAACCCGGCGCTCGCCCACACGATTACCGAAGCCATCGGCGACGGCTGGATCACCGACCTTGCGGAGCTGAGTAAGCTCAAGCCCATGGCCGGAGACAAGGAATTTCAGAGCGCCGTTCGCAAGGCCAAGCGCGAAGCCAAATCTCAGTTCGCCAATTGGCTCAAGACGACGAGTGGTCAGGTCGTGGACCCTGACAGCATCTTCGATTGCCAGATCAAGCGCATCCACGAGTACAAGCGACAACTGCTCAATGCCCTGCGCATTGTGGTCCTCTACAGCCGGCTTCGAGAAAACCCGAATCTCAAGATGGTTCCGCGGACATTCTTTTTCGCCGGCAAGGCCGCGCCCGCCTACCACCTCGCCAAGGTCATCATTAAGTTTATCAACAACTTGGCTGACATCATCGACGCCGACCCAGCCACGCAGGGCCGCATCAAGGTCCTATTTCTGCCCGAGTACGATGTTACTCTTGCCGAGCGGTTGATTCCCGCCAGTGACATCTCCAACCAGATCTCGACCGCCGGCTACGAGGCCAGCGGCACGAGCAACATGAAGTTCATGATGAACGGCGCCCTGACAATCGGCACGCGCGACGGCGCCACCATCGAAATGGCCGAGGAGGCTGGCGAGGAGAACTTCGAATTGTTCGGCCTGACTGCCGAACAGGTAGCGAACAACCGGGGCTGGTACAACCCGCACTGGCACTATGACAACGAACCGGAAACCCGGGCGGCGCTGGATTTGATCTTCTCTGACTACTTCAGCCGCCATGAGCCGGGGATCTTTGCTCCATTGCGCGATACACTGCTGACGCACGGGGACTTCTACATGCACCTGGCCGACCTGAAGTCGTACTTGGAGGCAGATCAGCGGCTAGTCGAGTTATATGCCGACCCGGACGCCTGGGCGCGCAAGGCGATCTTGAATGTCGCTGGCTCCGGAAAGTTTTCCAGCGACCGCACCATTGCCGAGTACGCGGCCAACATCTGGAACGTAGAGCCGTGCCCGGTTTCGTAGTCGTACGCGGCTGCGGTTAACAACGCAGGAAAGGATAGCCGATGGCGCTCTCGCCACTGGCGGGCAAGCCTAAGTTCCCGGCAGGGTTAACCGGGAACCAACGGCGCTGGCGAACCAGCCGTCGCCGTCGGCTCCGGGTTAAACGAAAGGCATTCTGACGACATGACCGGCAACTATGATTCAACGACTCGTGTCCCGTTCCCGCCGGGATACCGCGCTTCCGGCGTGCTGCTGCATGTCACGTCCTTGCCCTCGCCCTACGGGATTGGCGACCTGGGGTCGGCCGCGCTGACGTGGATTGACCGCCTCCAAGAGGCGGGCCAAACCTGGTGGCAGGCCTTGCCGCTGGGACCGACAGGGTACGGCAACTCCCCGTATCAATCCTTATCATCCTTCGCCGGCAATGGGCTCTTGATCAGCCCGGATAGCCTGATCTCAGAGGGACTCTTACGGGCTAGCGACGTTGCGGGCCAGTCCTTCCCGGAAACCGCCGTCGATTACGATGCCGTCATAGCGTTCAAGCACCAGTTGCTCATAACGGCCTGGACCAACTTTAGCGGGGGCGCCAGACAGGATCTGAAACTCGACTTTGAGCACTTCCGCAATGAGCAGGCGCACTGGCTGGACGATTACGCCTTGTTCCGGGCGCTGAAGGCCCGGCATCACGGTGCTTGTTACCTGGAGTGGCCGGAAGAGTTGGTCCGGCGGAGCCCGGCCGCTCTGGCCCAGGCCCGACGAGACCTGGCGAGCCAAATCGATCAGGTTCGCTTCGCTCAATTCCTGTTGTTCCGACAGGGTGAACGCCTGAAAGAACATGCCCATGCCAAGGGCGTGCGTTTGATCGGTGACCTTCCCTTTTTCGTTTCCCCGGACTCCAACGACGTGTGGGCCAATCCGGAGCTGTTTCTTCTGGACGAAGGGCGCCGGGCCCGTTTCGTCGGCGGCGTCCCTCCCGACTACTTCAGCTCCGAGGGCCAGCTTTGGGGCAACCCCGTCTATGACTGGGAGGCGCTTCGCCGGACCGGCTACCGATGGTGCATCGACCGCGTGCGGGCGTTGCTGGCTCACGTGGATCTGATCCGGCTAGATCATTTTCGGGGGTTCGCGGCCGCCTGGCACATCCCGGCCGGGGCGACAACGGCCCGATCGGGCCAATGGGCGCCGGGTCCGGGCGCCGAGTTCTTTAACGCGGTCCAGAGGGAGCTCGGCACTCTACCGTTCATCGCGGAGGACCTGGGGCTCATCACACCGGACGTGCATGCGCTCCGCGACCAGTTTCATATTCCCGGAACCCGAGTCCTCCAGTTCGCCTTCGACGGCCATGGAGATAACCCGTACCTCCCCCACAACTTCGTTTCGAATACGGTGGTGTACACGGGGACCCATGACAACAACACGACACGCGGCTGGTTCGAAGTGCTGCCCGATGACCAGCGGCAAAACCTGTGGCGTTACCTGAAGCGACCCAAGGGCGAGGCGGCGCCGGCGTTGATGCGCTTGGCGTGGTCGTCCGAAGCGGCGCTCGCGCTGGCTCCCCTCCAAGACCTGCTCAACCTGGGGGCCGATGCACGCATGAACGTGCCGGGTCGTCTCGAAGGCAACTGGCGCTGGCGCTGCACGGAGGGCATGCTGTCCGCCGCCGCCTTCCAAACGCTTCGGGACTTGACGATAACCTCAAATCGATCGCCCGAAGCTCAAGCAAAACCGTTTTCCACACTCCCTACCGAGGTAAAATCATGAAAGCAACGCAGAAGCTCCATAATCTTGGCCAAAGTCTCTGGCTCGACAACATCACTCGCGACCTGCTCACCAGCGGAACACTCCGGCGCTACATTGACGAGCTCTCGGTCACGGGGCTGACCTCGAATCCGACGATCTTCGACCACGCCATTAAGAACAGCTCTTCCTACGACGCCGCGATCCGCAAGAAGCTCAAAGAAGGCCGGTCGGGGGAGCAACTATTCTTTGGGCTGGCGCTGGAAGACATTACGCAGGCCGCCGACCTGTTCCGTCCCACCTGGGAGAAGACCAACGGCGTGGACGGATGGGTCTCCCTGGAAGTTTCGCCGCTTCTCGCTCACGACACCGCCAGCACGCTGGCCGCGGCCAAAGACCTGCATGCCCGCGCGGGGCGACCCAACGTCTTCATTAAGATCCCCGGCACCGAGGAAGGCATTCCGGCCATCGAAGAGGCAATCTTTGCGGGAATTCCAGTGAACGTGACGCTGCTGTTCTCGCGGGAGCACTACGTCGTGGCTGCCGAGGCGTTCCTGCGCGGCATCGAGCGCCGGATCGACGCGGGACTCAATCCCAATGTCGGTTCCGTGGCTTCGGTCTTCATCAGCCGCTGGGACGGCGCGGTCATGGGGAAGGTCCCGGAGTCCTTGCGCGACCGGTTGGGCATTGCCGTCGCCAAGCGCACCTACAAAGCCTATCGGCAGTTGCTAGCCTCGCCGCGCTGGCAGCGGGTATACAATGCCGGCGCCCGGCCTCAACGCTTACTCTGGGCCAGTACGGGAACCAAGGATCCCAAGGCCTCGGACGTTCTGTACATCAAGGCCCTCGCCGCCGCTTTCACGGTCAACACCATGCCGGAAGGAACTTTGAAGGCGCTGGCCGATCACGGTGACATCGGGCCAATGCTCCCCGTGGACGGCGGTGACTGCGAGACCACGTTAGCGGAGTTTGCCAAGGCCGGCATCGATCCGGGGGCCCTGGCCGCTCAGCTGCAGGACGAAGGCGCCAAGTCGTTCGTGAAATCTTGGAACGAACTCATGACGGTGATCGCCACCAAGAGCGCCGGCCTTGCGAAGGCTGGTTAGGGGACTTCGCCGTAGGTCAGGCTTTCCAGCCTGACGTGTGCACAACGAGGTCAGGCCGGAAAGCCTGACCTGCTGGCTTATCGAAACGAAAGGAATACTAAATGACAACAAGTGTGCAATCGCTCTCTGCCCGCCCGGCCTGGAAAGGCCTCGAAGCCCATTATCACACGATCCGGGACGTGCATCTCCGGAAGCTCTTTGAGGATGATCCCACGCGCGGCGAGCGGATGACGGCCGAAGCCGTGGGCCTCTATCTCGATTACTCGAAGAATCGCATCATCGACGAAACCCTCAAGCTCCTTTTGCAACTGGCGGAGGAGTCCGGCCTGCGTGCCCGGATCGACGCCATGTTCCGGGGCGAAAAAATCAACATCACGGAAAACCGAGCCGTTCTGCACGTGGCTTTGCGCGCGCCACGGGGGGCAACCATCGTCGTGGACGGCGAAAATGTCGTGCCCCAGGTTCACGCCGTGCTCAACAAAATGGCCGACTTTTCCAATCGGGTCCGGAGCGGCGACTGGAAGGGTCACACCGGCAAGCGCATCCGCAATGTCATCAACATCGGCATCGGCGGCTCCGACCTCGGGCCGGTGATGGCCTACGAGGCGCTCAAATTCTATAGCGACCGCAGCATGACCTTCCGATTCGTTTCCAACGTTGACGGCACGGATCTGGTGGAAGCGACGCGCGACCTCGATCCGGCGGAGACGATGTTTATCGTCTCCTCGAAGACCTTCACGACGCTGGAGACGATGACCAACGCCCAAAGCGCGCGCGCCTGGACGCTCAAGGGCCTCGGCGGAGATGTCAAAGCCGTAGCCAGGCATTTCGTGGCTGTCTCAACCAACGCCGCCAAGGTATCGGAATTTGGCATCGACACCGCCAACATGTTCGGCTTTTGGGACTGGGTTGGCGGGCGCTACTCGATGGATTCGGCCATCGGCCTCTCGACCATGCTGGCCATCGGGCCGGACAACTTCCGGGCAATGCTCGACGGGTTCCACCAGATGGACGAGCACTTCCGCACGGCCCCGTTTGCAAACAACCTGCCGGTTCTCCTGGGCCTTTTGGGCCTGTGGTACAACGACTTCTTCGGCGCCCAGACCGTCGCGGTGCTGCCTTACGAGCAGTACCTGAAACGCTTCCCGGCCTATCTCCAGCAATTGACGATGGAGAGCAACGGCAAGCATGTTACGCTCGATGGGACGCGAGTTGATTACGATACCGGACCCATCTACTGGGGCGAGCCGGGAACCAACGGCCAGCATTCCTTCTATCAGCTCATTCACCAAGGCACGCGGCTCATCCCCTGTGACTTCATCGCCTTCGGCCAATCGCTCAACCCCCTGGGCCGGCACCACGATATGCTCCTGGCAAACGTATTCGCCCAGACCGAGGCGCTGGCTTTCGGCAAGACGCCCGAACAGGTCAAGGCCGAGGGCACGCCGGATTGGCTCGTGCCTCACCGGGTCTTCGAAGGCAACCGCCCGTCGAACACCGTCCTGGTCGAGCGGCTCACGCCGGAAGCGCTCGGCAAGCTGGTCGCCCTCTACGAGCACAGCGTTTTCACTCAGGGCGTAATCTGGAACATCGATTCGTTCGACCAGTGGGGAGTCGAGCTGGGCAAAGTGCTGGCCCAGCGCATCATTCCAGAGCTCGAGAACAAGGCCGAGCCCAAGCTCGGACATGACAGTTCGACCAATCGCCTCATTCGCCGCTACCGCAAGCTCAAGGAGGCCTCGCGATGATTCCTGGATTTGATAAGCCGCTGTATATCTTTCCCTACGACCACCGTGGCTCTTTCCAGACCAAGATGTTTGGCTGGAAAGGGACGCTGACTCCCGAGCAGACGGCGGAGATCGCCGCCGCCAAACAGGTAATTTACGATGGCTTCAAAGCCGCCCTTGCGGCCGGCGTGCCCCGGGAGAAGGCCGGCATTCTCGTGGATGAGCAGTTTGGCGCCGCCATCTTGCGCGACGCAGCGAAAAGCGGCTATTCGACCTGCTGCCCTGCCGAAAAGAGCGGCCAGGATGAGTTTGACTTCGAGTACGGCGAAGAGTTCGCTAAGCACATCGAAGCGTTCAATCCCACCTTCTGCAAAGTCCTGGTGCGTTATAACCCGGAGGGCGATAAGACCCTGAACCAACGCCAATCCGCCCGCTTGAAACGGCTATCGGATTACTTGCACGGCAAAGGTCGAAGTCGGTTCATGTTTGAGCTGCTGGTCCCCCCCGAAGCTGCGGAGCTTGAAGAACTTCATGGCGACAAGAAAGCTTACGACCGGGAGGTGCGCCCGAGGCTGATGATCCAGGCCATCCACGAACTTCAAGATGCGGGCGTGGAGGCAGACGTTTGGAAGATCGAAGGGCTTGACCGTCACGATGATTGCGAGAGGGTCGTGGCCGCCGCTCGGCGGAACGGCCGAGACAAGGTGGGCTGCATCGTCCTGGGCCGGGGTGAAGATGACAAGAAGGTGCGCGAGTGGCTGGCGACGGCCGCCCGCGTCCTCGGCTTCATCGTCTTCGCCGTCGGGCGAACGACCTTTTGGGACCCGCTCATTGACTG
>DASZFN010000815.1:0-4841 GCA_035939715.1 Gemmataceae bacterium
TTTCATCCCCTGGTCCCTCGGCGCGCTTGACGAGTCCGGTGCCGAAGAAATAAACCCACATCCGGTTAACGACTGCCCGGGCGAAGAATGGGTTGTCGGCCGCGGTCATCCACGCCGCCAGTGTCGGCCTGGTGCGGCTACCGTCTACCCATTGCGGTTCCCGACCGTCCAGAAAGCGGGCCCGAACCATTTTGTCCTGGCCGGGGATCTTTAGTGCGCCGCGTGCCCGACCTGGCTGACCCCCTGGGCTCGGTGGCATGACATCGGTGAAGAACCCGGCATACTGCCAGAACTGCGTGCGCGTCCACTTGTCGAATGGATGGTCGTGGCACTGGGCGCACTCCAGCTTGACGCCGAGAAACAGCCGGGCCGTGCTGCCCGCGAGGTTTTCGGGCTTGAACTCGTTGGCTTGGTAGATGACGGCCGCCGAACCCCGTGCCGGATCGGGAGCCTCCGCGCCTGCTGCCGGTTGGTTGAGTAACTCGCGCACCAGTCGATCGTAGCCAACATTGGCTTTTAGCCGGTAACGCAGCCATGCTTCCAGGGCCGGCTGCTGCGACCGTTGCTGATCAGTCTGGGCCAACAGCCAGGCACGCCAAACATTCGCAAAGTGGTTGATGTAGGCATCCTTGTAAGACGGGTCGTCCGCGTCGCCTTGCAGGATGCGATTCACCCAAAGGCGGCGTTTTTCCGGGCGGTCATCGTCCAGGAAATCGCGCGCCTCAGTGACGGACGGAATGCGGCCGGCCAGGTCGAGGTGGACGCGGCGGAAAAACTCGGCGTCGTCGGCCATGGGCGCCGGTCTGACCTCCTTGCCCCAGGCCGCGGCTACGCGCTCGTCAATCATCGTGGCCAGGGATTTGATGTCCTCCTCATTCGCAGGCAACGGCGGCGCGAAGGCCAGGGATGCCACGACGAGTGCCAGTAATCGAAGGCCAGTCATCACAAGACTCCTATTTTGAGGCGAGCCGGCCCAGAGCGGCCTGAGCTTCGCGCGTCGGCAAGGCCCCAGGAGCACCCACCGCCAGCGTCCGGAGGACTTGCCTGGCTTCCGGAGTGCCGATCTGCTCAAGGGCCTCGACGGCGCGAACGACGCGGAGCTGCGCGGGAGTCATTGCTCCACTGGTCAGCCGGTCGATCAACTCCTCGCACCGCCTGCGGGTCTCGAGCTGGGGCTTGGACTGCAGCAGCTCTCGGAGAACCGGCAAAGCCTGCTCCCCGACCTTCACCAGTTCGGTGACCGCCTCCTGACGAACGGCGAACTTCTTGTCTTCGAGATCCGCGATCCAGCGGGCGAGTTTCGCCGGATCGACGCGTATCGCCGGCTGTAGGCGCTCACGCAGGAACGCTACAGTTTGTAGGGCAGCGCCGGCCAACCGGTGCAAGTCCTGGCATGCTTTCGTCGCATCTTCCCCGGCCAGGTCACCCCAAAGGGACTCCAGTTCCATGGCCGACAGCTCGACCACAGCCGGTTTCTCCAGACGTTCCGTCAGGCCGGTAGCGTCCCACAGCAAGATCGTTGTGTCGGAAGCGCCCGAGGCGACAGACTTTCCATTCGGAGCGAAGGCAATCGTGTTGATGCGCCCCTCATGTCCCTGGAGCCGGCCGAGTTCCTTGCCGGCGGCCACGTCCCAGGTGCTGACGGATCGATCAGGTCCCTGCGTCACCAAGGCTCTGCCGTCCGGCGAAAACGCCACGCTGACAGGGCCGCTTGGCTCGGTGAAGCCGCCAGGGAACCCGTTAACGACCACATTGATCATCATTGCCCCTGCGTTGCGCTGGGGCTGTTCGGCGACGGGCTTGCCCAGGCGTCCGCGTTCTTTGCCGCTGGCAACTTCCCACAACGTGATGGTGCGGTTGCTGTTCTCCGCGGCGATCGAGCGCCCGTCCGGGGAGAAGGCAAAGCTGCTTATGGCTTTGGCCGACTCAATCTTGCGCAGCTCTTTGCCGGTCGTTGTGTCGAAGACAAACAGGGTGTTGCCGGACTCGCCATCGCTGGAGAGCGACGCGACGATCAGCCTGCCATCCGGCGAGAAGGCCAGACCCGGCCCCGTACCGCTTGAACCGCTCCCTCCGCCGCCAATAATGAGGACCCTACCCTGGCCGGAGTTGTTCCGCGGCCGGAGGAAGATCTGCCGCAGCTCAACGCCTCCTGCTACATCGTAAAGCCGGATGATGCTGTCGGCACGGCCGCGCACAGCCAGCACCTTGCCGCCGGGCGCAAAGGCCAGGCCGGCGATGCCGTTCGTAAAGCCGCTGAGCCGGCGCAACTCCCGGCCGGTAACGGTGTCGTGAAGCCGGATCGTGTTGTCGGCGTTTGCTAAGCCAATAGTCTGGCCGTCAGCGGAGAAGGCTGCCAGTGTGGTTCGAGTCGGCGCCGGGAATGCAGCGACCTGCTTGCCCGTGGCCGCCTCCCAGCGGCGAATCACGCGGTCCGATCCCCAGGAAACCACCGTCTTGCCGTCATGCGAAAGGATGATTGCGGTCGGAGCCCGACGATGGCCGTCGAGCAAGGGCATTTCCTTGCCGGTGGCAGCGTCCCAGAGCCGAACGGTGCTGCCGGCCGCGGCGGCGATGCGCTGGCCGTCCGGCGATATGGCCAGCGTTCGCGTCTCCGGGGCAGAGAAATCGTTAGCAATGAATACCAGGCCGCCGGTCTGCCGCGGCGGCTCGGCCTCGCTGAGTGTCTGAACCGCCTTACCCGTCGCAGTTTCCCAGAGCTGGATCTGGTGGTTCCTGCCGCGCACGACCAGCATCTTAGAGTCGCGCAAAAACGAGAGGGCGGCAATGCCGCCGCCGGTCTTGATCTGGCGGACCTCCTTGCCGGTTTCCGTCTCGCACAGGTGGACGATGTTGCCACCGCCGTAGGCGAGCAGCATTCCGCCCGGCGCCATGGCGACAGTGGATACCCTCACTCCGCCCGGCGCCGAGATCTTGCGCAGTTCCTTGCCCGAAGCCAGGTCCCAAAGCTTCACCGAGTGGATGGCTTCTTGTTGCTTGTAGTCGGTCGCCGCGGCCGCCAGGACCTTGCCGTCGGGGGAAAAGACCATACCAGGGGCATCGGCGTCGGCGTCACCGCCGAAGACGAGCACGATGCCATCGTCCGCTTGGCGGCGGGCGGGCTTGATGTGGCGAATCTCCTTGCCGGTGTCGGCTGACCACAAGAAGAGTGCGCCATCGACGGTCCGGCCTGCCAAAGTCCGGCCGTCGGGGGAGAAGAGAAGCCCGGCCAGTCCGGGCGCCGGTCTCTCAATCTGGCGGAGTTCCTTGCCGGTTGTGACATCCCAGAGCTGGATGACGTTGTCGCCAGCTCCAGCCAGCGTCTTGCCGTCCTGCGTCAGCGCCACGCGGAAGCCGCCCGCTTCGCCGACGGCAGCGGACATCAGCATCATGACGCCGGCCTTGGCCGGCGCCTTCTCGACTTTGTCCCCTTTCTGCGGCCGCTGGAGAGGAATCGGCCTGGGCCTGGTGAATCGGCGAATCTCCTTGCCATCGCTGAAGTTCCACAAGCGGATGGTGTTGTCCTGGCCGGCCGTGAGCAGGCTCTTGCCGTCGGGCCCAAACGCCACAAAAGTCACGTCAGCTCCGTGACGAAGGCGGGTGGTTCCAAGGCGGGCCAGCGCATTCGCCGGGAGCGGATCGCCGGTCACGACGGTGGTTGTTCGAGTCTCAGCATCGGGGTTTGTCTTGGCTGGTTTAAGGCCCTCGGGAGCCGATTGAAGTCGCCCCACGCCCGCGACCGCCACGCAGGCCGCGACCGTCAGCGCAGCCACTGTCCAGGCCGTCCACTTGCCGACGCGCGGCGGAAGTCCATTGGGATTACGTCGCAGCATGTCAATTCTCCGGAGGATCTCGGGCCGGCGGCGCCAGAAAGTGATGGCCAGGGAAGGCTGCCTCTGGCTTCGCTCCAGTGCCAACCGCGCCAAACATCGCACGTAGGTTCCTGAGTCGCCCACCGCCGACGCCACCCAGGCGTCGGCAGCATACTCCTGTTCCAGCCGGAGCCGCACGACCAGCCAGCGGACAAGCGGGTGCAGCCAGAACAGGCACGCCGTCAACTCGGCCAGTAGTCCTGCGCGAAAATCGTGCCGCCCAACGTGGGCCAACTCGTGGCCCAGGATGAAGTCACGTTCACGGGCTTTCCAGCCGCGCCGACTCAGTGGCAGCAATATCACCGGACGCAAGAGCCCCAGCGTCAGCGGGGAGGCGACGGCTGGACCCTCTCGAAGCGCGACGACCGGCAAAGCGTAGCGCTGGGCCAACGCCTGCATGCAAATGGTCCACTCATCTTCCCGAATAGGGCGGGCCCGACTCGCGCAGCGGTAGAGAAGGGTTAAACCTGCGATGGCGCGGGCCAGAAAGACGAGGGTGCCGATCAGCCACACGATCGCCAGTACGCTGACCAGGGATAGGAGTAGAGAAGATGGAGCCCGCATGGGGGGTACCGCGCCTGAGCGGGCTGCCGGCGCCACATCATTCAACAAAGGCGTGAGCGTAGCCACAACCGCTTCGGTCTTTGCCTGCGGCAGCGTGGCGTCTCGAGCTTGATTCGGGAGTGCCACAGCGCTGGTCTTAGTCTCTGCCGAAGGCTGTTCGAGTAAAAGGGCGAAGACGGGGGAAGTTGCGGCGGGTGCTGAACCGGGCAACGAGCGGTCATCCTTGAAGTCGGCGCGTTCAGGCCCAGCCTCTGGGGGACAAAGCCATTCCGGCAGCGTCATCCAGGTTGGCGTGAAGGCGGCAAGAGCAGGGGCCACGAGCAAGGCCACCAGGGTGGCCAGCAAGATAGTGCCTCGCAGGGCCGGGCCACCCCGCCTGGCCACCAGCCAGGCCAGAAGACCAAG
>DASZFN010000816.1:0-7773 GCA_035939715.1 Gemmataceae bacterium
ATGAGCCTGGTCCGTGAAGGTTTGCAGAACTATTTCTTCGACACGCTGACCGTGAAATTGGCCGAGGGCCGTTGCTGGTTGCCGGCGGCGGTCGCCGTACCCCAGACGTTGACGTCTGTCTTGTCCACCGCCGCCGCATTCGCAGCAGCAGCGAGCTCCACTTCGGCATTGGTCTGTCCAGCAGGAATGACGGCCTTAGGAGCAATGACATTGGCCGGAAGGTTGCGAAATTCCAGTGCAATCGGGCCCTGATATCCCGTTGCCCGTGCGGCCGTCACTTTGATCTTGGCCTTGCCGCCGGCGGCAACCTTGACAGGCTCCACCTGTAACTCGAAAGGGAAGACGAGGACAAGAGGCACCGGTTGCGTAGTTACGGCATAGTCCCGATTCTGAAACTTGCTCTTTCCCGTAAAGGCAACCGGGAATGAGCCCAGTGCCGCGTTGACGGCGGCGGTGAGTTGGGTCTTGGTCTCGGTCTGGTTCCTGGCAATGCTTTTCAGCGTCGCGGTGACGTTGGCCGGCAAGTTGAAGGGGGAAAGCGTGATGTCCTCGTTGAAGCCCGGCGCGCGCGTGGCGCGGATGGTCAGCGGCACGGCCTGTCCCCTGGCGGCTTCGGCGAAATCAAAATGCGCGCTGAGCGTGAACGGCGGCCGGGGCGTGACGGCGACCGCCACGCGCGCAGACACACCGGGCGGCGGATAAGGCAGGCCCGCGAGCGCCTGGCTGGCGAGATTGTGCAGGCTCAAGTCCTGCACGACGCTTCTGCCGTTTATGACCGCACTGGCCTCAATCGTAATCGTGTAAGGGCCGGGGGGAGCATCGACGGCGGCGCTCAGAAGGAGTGTCGCGGCCGGCTGGTTGGGTGCGGCCGGCCGGCCCTGTTCAATGATCCCCGTGCCGCTCAGCTGCGGTCCGCCGATGACGCGCACGGCAATGGGCCCCGCGTAGTCGCGTCTTTGGGCAAATATGGGCATTGCCGTCACACTGCCGGGCGTCACTTCAAACCGGTCGATCCCTAGCGTCAGATTAAACCCAGCCTCATAAGGAAGGATGCTTACGTGATAGGCTTCGGACGGCCCATGGGCATAAAGGAGATGCTCAACCACCAGGGTATAATCCCCGTCCGCGGGACAGGTAAAATCCAAACGGGACGCAACGGCCGGGTTGCTGGCTGCGATCTGGCCCCCCTTGCTGTCTTTCAAAACCAGGTAAACTTCGGTCGGCGAGTTCAGCTCCAATGTTTGAGCCTCGATGATGAGACGCTGTCCTTTCTTGGCCGCAAAGACATAGTGATCGACGTCGCCGGGCTGCAGGAAGCGGCCAGTGACGCCGCCTGGCACGGGCAGCCGGTTGGCGTGTGCCGGATCGTTATTCGGTTCCTGTTCGACGGCCTCTTCGTGATCGCTGAGCGCCAGGATAACCGGCCAGCCATAGAGGCCGTTCGCTCCGCGCGGCGCCACGGACAGGGCGCTCACGTTCGGGTCGTCGGGCACGGCGACCTCGAGGGGAGCGACGCCGTCCACATTAGGGCCGGCAAAGGAAAGCGACACCTGGGTGCCGCGGCGCGCCGCCATGGGGATGGGCGTGGTGGCGCAGGGGAAGTCGCCAATGCGCAGGCGATACCAGAAGTCGCCGCCGCCGCGCCACATGGTGTCGCGCACTTCGATCAAGTAGTCGCCTCCTTCCTTGAACGTGTATGTCAAGCGCGGGTCGGTCTGCAGACCGGGCGCATCATTATTATGGCCGCCGGGAAGCTCGCGGCCGCTGCGCGGATCGAGCAGCGTGATTTGTGGATCCAGGCCGCTGCCGAGGCGCCGGCCGAGGACTTCAAAGCTGACCCGTTCGCCCGGCTTGACGGCAAAGCGGAAATAGTCGGCGACCTCGGCATCGGCCTTGCCAACGACTACGCAGGGCAGCGGCACAGTCTGGGCTGTAGATTTCGACCGATTGGTGTCGACCTCGGTAAGCTGCGGCAAATCGTCGATACAGAAGAGCCGGAAGTTCGACATGCCGTGGCTGGTTGCCAGGCGCAGGGAATGGAAGCCAAGCGGGGCATCTTTGGGGACTTCGAGATGAACCCGCAACTTACCCGCATCTTTACCGTTGTTCTTGTCCGTGGGGATCGTTATCGCGGCCGGGAAACTGGTCCACAGGCCGGTGGGCTCTGCCAGGTTGGCGCCGGTGAGGGTCAGTTCCATGCTGGTGCCGCGCTGCATGCCGAGCGGAACCGGCATGTTGAGAACGGGCGCCTGCGGGTTGGGTGCCGTGGGCGGCACGGGCTGGGCTCGGCCGGGGACGGATGCGGCAAGCAGCGCCAGCATGGCCGGGCCAGCCAGCCGCGCGACAAACCAACGTGGCCGCGTTTTCATTATCCACCTCATGGAAAAAATCAGCACTTGTTGTAGGACGGATTGGCAATCCGTCCTACTTCGATCGGGCCGGGCAGGCAGGCGAAAGACGCATGGCGAGTTTGCGGGCAGCGCAAGTTTGATCTTATCGGCTCAATGGTTCCTGTTAAAGCAGAATTCCCCCAAGTTATTGACTCCGCCAACAATCGGCAAATCTCTCCCTCGTCCGCGGCAGTTGCGAGCTATAGTTGAAGCAACTGCGCGGCTAGAACGGGGACCGTGTCCGGAAACCGCCAGCGGAGCGTCGCCAGGAGGACCGTTGTGTGAAGGGCAGCATTCGCCTGCGCATGATTGATGCGGACAATGCCGAAAAGGTGTGGGAGTCCGCCACCCGCCTGCGAATCGGCCGCCAGGACTGCCTGGAGATTGTCCTGGACGAAGGCTCGGTAAGCCGGCAGCACGCCGAGATTTACGCCACCAGTCACGGCTGGCGCGTTCGCGATCTGCGCAGCACCAACGGCACCACGCTGAACGGCAAACGCCTCGGCGTCGCCGACTGGCCCTTGACCGTCCACGATATTGTCAAATGCGGCAACGTCACCTTTGTCGTCGACGACATCCAGAACGGCCAGAACGGCGCCGCCCGCAAAGGCAAGGAAGAGGTTGTGGCCGATGATCAGCTCGTTGTCGAGGCGACCTCATCCTGCAAGTGGGAAGATGCGCTGAACAACGTCGCCTTCGACCGCAACCGCTGCCCGCGGCCCGGCGAACAGTTGCTGGTGTTGCTCCGCGCCGGCCACCACCTGGGACACATCGACAGCCAGAAAGAGCTTCTCGACTCGATTCTCAATGATGCGGTTTCCGCGCTCGACGCCCAGCGCGGCGCCATTGTGCTGGCCGAAGCGCCCAACG
Source organism: Gemmataceae bacterium (assembly GCA_035939715.1). Lineage (GTDB taxonomy): Bacteria > Planctomycetota > Planctomycetia > Gemmatales > Gemmataceae > DASZFN01. Next base: position 3,261 of record DASZFN010000816.1, read on the forward strand.
ATACGTTGCAGCTGCGGGCGCTGGCCAGCGCCGACCGCGCCGTGGCCTGCCGGCCCGGTTATAGCCAGAGCCTGGCGCAGCGGTCGTTCTCGCGCGGCGAGTCGATCCTGTGCCGCAGTGTCGCCGAAGACCCGGAGCTGGCCATGGCGCGCAGCATCGCCGACGGCGCCATGGCGAGCGTGCTCTGCGTGCTCTTGCGTACGCCGCGGCGCAAGCTGGGCGTGCTGCATCTGGACCGCGGCCCATTTCAGAAACCGTTTTCACGCGACGACCTGCACCTGGCGGATGCCCTGGCCGCCAATGTCTCCGCGGGCATTGAAACGGCTCAGCTCTTGCAAAGACAGCAGGAGCTGTTTCTCAGCACGATTACCATTCTGGCGCAAGCCATCGATCTCCGCGACGACTATACCGGCGGGCACACGGCCCGCGTCACGCGCTACGCCGAGCTGCTGGGCCGGCAGATGAACATCGACGCGGACGATCTCCGCTGGCTGCGCTTCGGCACGCCGCTGCACGATATCGGCAAGATCGGCATCGACGACGCCATCCTCCGCAAGCCGGGCGCCTTGACCGCGGAAGAATACAAGGTCATGCAGACGCACACGGTCAAGGGCGCCGAGATCCTGGCGACGATCCCGGACCTGAAGCCGGTGATTCCGCTGGTGCGCTCGCATCACGAGCGCTGGGACGGCCGCGGCTATCCGGACGCCCTGGTCGGGGACGCCATCCCGCGCCTGGCGCGCATTGTTGCCGTGGCGGACACGTTCGATGCCATGACCTCAGACCGGCCTTATCGCAAGGGAATGCCGGCGGAAGTGGCCTTTGCCGAGGTGGAGAAGCAAACCGGCAAACAATTCGATCCGGAATGTGCCGAGGCCTTTCTGGCCATCCAGGAGCAGGTCAGCCCCGAGCAGGATCCGGGCATTGTCAACTTCGCCACGCTGGCGCAGTCCCTGTCACCCGTCGGCTGCCGTTCGGCTTAAGCTAATCTGCCTTGGTGTTGTCGTCTTCCGGCTGTCCTGTCGTACCCTTCTTTGTCATGAAGACAAAGTGCCGGTCGCACATGCGGATCTCGTCGCCGGCGGAAAGATGGGTCGGTCCGCTCAGGCGATTACCGTTGATGTAGGTGCCGTTCTTGGAGGCGATGTCGTACAGTTCGCAGCCGTCGCCGGCATGGACAAGGATGGCGCAGTGGCGACGTGAAACGTAGGGACCCGGGATGACCACGTCATTATCGGGGAGCCGCCCGATGGTATTAACGCCGATCTTCAGCGGATAGACCCCGTCGCGGCACATTAGCCAGTACTCACCGCGGTCTGTTTCGGCGTCGACAACCTCTTCGCGCATGGTCCGCGAGGGACCGCCGAGCTGTTCTTCATGCTTTTCCAGCGCGACCGTTTGCATGCCCCGTGCACCCAGCAGCATGCCCCGCGCCCGGCGGAAGTCTTCGCGCCGCGGGAATTCCAGGTGCACACTGTTAAGCCGAGGGTCGGTCATAAACTGACACGAGAGGGATGCCAGGCAGCCACTAACAGCATTATCGGTCTCTCCATACCCTTATGCATGATAAATTTACAACGCCGGCGCGAATAGGGCAAAGAAATTCGGCAAGATAAGTTGAAGTTCGGCAAGCAGATGGCTTGGAGCCTGAAACAAAATGGGGACAGGCACCGCGTCCTGCCGAGCCAGTCCCCATTTGGTTTCAGGCTCTTATTCAAACGAAATCGCCAGCACCTGGAAACGAACCTTGCCCATCGGCACCTGGATTTCGACGATGTCGCCCTTCTTCTTGCCGAGCAAACCTTGGGCAATGGGGCTCGTGGTAAGAATTTTGTTGGTGTTGTAATCTTCCTCGCCGGGACCGACCAGCTGAAAGGTTTCCTCCTCGTCCAGGTCGAGGTCCTTGACGCGCACGCTGGCGCCAAAGCTGACGTTGTCCGCGACCGCATGGTTCTTGTCCATGAAATAGGCCCGGCTCAGCTTGTCCTTGAGAGCATCAATGCGCGCCTGCAGCATGCCCTGGTCCTCGCGGGCGGCGTGATATTCCGCGTTCTCGCTGAGGTCGCCGAGCTCGCGGGCGGCGGCGATGCGCTTGCTTACCTCGATCATCTCCTTGTTCTGCATGCGGTCCAGGTCTGCCTTGAGCTTTTCATAACCTTCCCGCGTCATCGGGATCCGTTCGGTCGTCATGTCTTTCTACTCCTGACAAAAACCAGCAAACCGAATTCCTTCGGAGTCTCCTGGATCCGGCACAGCCTCGTGGACGAAACCATACGAGCGTGCGGCCGGATGAAAACAATACCACCCACGCGCGACTCGGCTGATCTCGGGAAGTCGCGGCAGTTGTTCAATGCACATGAATAATCGCGGAGAGCCTCAACACCTGTCCGGCAGGCTGCGAGCCTCGAGCACCCTTCCATCTTGGCGGCTGGGCAAGATGTTGTAAAGATGGATTCCTCGATAACGGCAGACTAATCCACTTCCACGACGCTGCGCAGGATTTCCCGCTTCCAGTCCGCCTGGTGGATCGGCCAGCCGTGCACGGTCCAGCCGTCCTCCTGGACCCGATGCGGCCTGCTGTAGTAATGGACGTACTCCTGGCATTTCTTTTCCGGGGCGTCCAGACGCTTGCGCACCGGCCAGGCGTTGCTGCGGCGGCGGTGGATATGATCGTTGTCGATTACCGTGATGATGCACGGCTCGGTAAGGTCGAGCAAGCGCCAGGCGATGACCTCATGGCTGGCGGTGGCGTAGCGTTTCTTCAGCTCCAGCACATCGTAAGCGTAGAGCGGCGCGTCGCCAACCAGCCAGCAGGCCGGCACCAGAAGATGATAGGCAAACAGGCTAGCCAGCGATTCACCCGCCATGGCGCGGGCGCGCTCCGGTTCGATGCCCAAACGCTGCAGCAGCGCAGGCTTCAGGAACTCGCCGACTTCGTGGGCGACGGTCCATTGGTGGCGTTCCAGCGTAGGTTCCGGCCGAAGATAGATGTGTTTTTGCCCGCCCGCGCGCTGAGCACGTCCGCGTTGCGGCTGCCGGCGATCGAGGCAGACCTCCATGCCGAGGTGCCCCCGAGCCAGGCCGATCGCATCCACCGGCGGAGACACAACGCCTGCCGCGCGCAGTAAATCCGCGACGCTCTGGTCGATGACGGCGGCAATTTCCTCGCGTGGCAAATCTTCCATAGGCAGCCTCAGCTGACGCAGCGGCTATCTGTACTTCCGTACATATATCGGGTGCGGCTTACATGAGCAAGCGAATTTTGAACTCGATTTTCGAGCCGCATCTGACGCGCGCGCCTGGCCGCCCGTAGAATGGGAAACAGATTTCCGACGCGCCCGCAGAACGTTCCGATTTCCCTACGGCGGGACCTTGCATCTTCAGGAGTCGTCATGTTGAGAAGTTTTCTCGCGGCATCCGTTTTCGCGGCCGGCAGCGCTTTTGTCTCGCTGGTCTTTCTCTGTGGCACTGCCCCTTCGCAACAGAAGGCGACTCATGGGCCCATTGCCACGGCGGTCAAAACCGCCGACGAGGCAGCCTTCACCCGCAAGGAAGACGTAATCTATGGCCGCAAGTATGGCACGGCGCTCACCCTGGATGTCTTTGCGCCAAAGAAGGACAGCAACGGCGCTGCTGTCGTTTTTGTCGTGAGCGGCGGGTTTTTCTCCTCCCACGAAAGCATTCGCCTGCCTTTCCTCAAGCCGTTCCTGGACCGGGGCTATACGGTCTTCGCCGTCGTACACGGCAGCCAGCCGCGCTTTCAGGTGCCGGAGATCGTTCAGGACATGAACCGTGCCGTCCGCTTCATTCGCTACCACGCGAAGGACTACGGCATCGATCCGGAACGCATCGGCGTAACCGGCGCCTCGGCCGGAGGTCACCTGTCGCTCATGTTGGGCACGGCCGGCGACAAGGGTAAACCAGGCGCCGCCGATCCGATCGAGCGCGAGTCTAGTCGCGTGCAAGCCGTGGCCTGCTTCTTTCCTGCCACCGATTTCCTGAATTACGGCGGCCCCGGCCTGGAGAAGATCCATGCTACAGATTATCAACCTCCGTTCCGTGCCTCGTTTGACTATCGCGAACTTGACAAGAAGACCAACCTTTGGGAGCGCGTTACGGACGAAAGCAAACTACGCGACATTACACGGGCGATTTCGCCGATCACCTACATCACGCCGGACGATCCGCCAACCTTGATCATCCACGGCGACAAAGACACCCTGGTGCCCTTGCAGCAATCCGAGTCGTTCATCGAAAAGCTCAAGGCGGCAGGCGTCGAGGGCAAGCTGATCGTCAAGAAAGGCGCCGGGCACGGCTGGCCGGACCTGGGCAAGGATCTGGAACAATTCATCGATTGGTTTGATCTGTATCTCAAGAAGCAGGCCACGTCTGTGCGGCCTTGATGCGGCCGGAATCGGAGACCGTCCTCGTCATGGCAGCCGTTTCGGCAAAAAATCCTGGGCCCAGACCGCGTCCGCCGGCGCTAGCGGGGGATCCGGAGGCGTTTCGTAGA
>DASZFN010000817.1:0-3821 GCA_035939715.1 Gemmataceae bacterium
CATTGAAATTATTCGTAACGATTTCCAGGCGGCCGTCATTGTCAAAGTCGGCGGTGGCGGCGCAGCGCGAACTGCGCGGCGCGGGCCGGCCGGCGATCTTGTCGGGGAGGTTTTTGCCCTGCGCCGGCGGCTCGATGCCGGCCTCTTCGGCCCGATCCGCGAAGGTGCCCTTGCCGTTGTTCATCATCAGCGCGCAGGGCCAGTAGAAATAGGGAAAACCCATCCCGGCCGGCAAGAAGACATCCTCATAGCCGTCGTTGTCGAAATCGCCCGTGGCGATTCCCCAGGGCCACCAAGTCTCGATGCCGGCGCGGTCGGAGACTTCCTCGAATTTGCCGCCGCCCCGGTTGCGAAACAGCGTGTTGCCGAAGAGCACGTCCTGGTAATGGATGTCGAAGAGGTCCGCCAGTTCCTTTTCCGCGGTTGCGGCATGACGCGGGTCAAACTCGCTCTGGGCGCCGGTGACGCGCGGATATTTCTTCCTGAAGCTCTCGTGAATCATGTCCTCCACTTCCGCGTCCGGGCTTGCCGGAATCCACATGTCCGAATGCATGTCGGCGATGAGCAGGTCGAGCTTGCCGTCGTTGTCGAAATCGAACGCCTTCGAGCCGATGGCCCCCCAGGACGTTCGTCCCAGGGTCTGGCGCGTCACGTCGGTGAAAGTGCCGTCGCCGTTGTTGCGGTACAGCGTGCTGGCCCCAAACATGTTGGTGACGAGCAGATCGAGACGGCCGTCCTCGTCGAAGTCAAAGACGGCGACATCCCCGCCCCAGCCCTTGCCCTTCAGGCCGGCTTTCTCGGTCACGTCCGTGAAGGTGCCGTCGCGATTGTTGTGATAGAGGATGTTGAACTCCTTGGGACTCCGGGCCAGGGCAATGAAATTGGCGGCGCCCGGGTAATACTTTGCCGACGGGTCCAACTTGTCCTCGGTCCACTGGGCAGTATTGGTGACAAACAGGTCGAGGTAGCCGTCGTTGTCATAGTCGAAAAAGACGGCAGTCTGGGAATGGGCGATGCAGGTCAGGCCCGCTTCCCTGGTGACGTCCTTGAATTTGCCGTTGCCCAGGTTCTTGAAGAGCACATTGCCCCCGCGCGTGCTGGTCACATACAGAGATTGGCGGCCGGAGTTGTCGTAATCGGCAAAGGTGGCGGCCACGCAGACGCGGTCGCCCAGAGCGACCCCTGCCTCGCGCGTGACGTCCTCGAATGTGCCGTCCCCCTTGTTGCGGTAGAGGGCGTTCGGTCCGAGCTGATTGACGAAGTAGATGTCGTCGCAGCCGTCGCCGTCGAAATCGCCGACGGCCACGCCGCAGCCGTGGTCGTAGAGGTTGATCTTGAATTTTTCGCCCTGCTCGGCCGGCAGGAAGGACATGTGAAAGGTAAGTCCGGCCGCGCGAGCCATGTCGTGGAAGCCCGGCGACACTTTTTCCCGCGCCGTGGCCGGAGAAGGCGTGCCTGGCGTTTGCGCTTTATCCCAGAAGAAATAAAAACCGGCGCCAAGACAGATAAGCACCATGCTTAGGATGGCAATTGGCCAGATGACTTTCGACTGGGATCCCATGGCCGTTCATCTCTCGAAGGCAGCGTGCGTAGCTTGCCCGGCGGCACTGCTGTTCTTTATAGCCGTGCCGAAAGGTCTTTCCGAATCGGTCAGGATTTTTCCATGCGCCGTGCCGGCGTGCTTGACCGCGTCGGCCTCTGTCTGGAAGACGTGGATGCGATTGCGCGTGTGCGCCGTCGTGACCACGGTGCTGCGCACAAACCAGGCCCTGGCAGCGTCGATTTCCGCTCCAGTCGTTTCATCGGTGACCAGCACCTGCCACGGCGCTGCCGGTTGCGGGCTCAACCAGAGCCTGGCACAATGAATACAGCAGAATTCATGCTCCCGGTTCTGTGCATCCAGGATGCGCACGCGAAAGAGCCGGTCGATCCGGGCCCCGTCCAGGTCGCAGCGTCTCTCCTGCGTCCGCCGCGCCCACTTGCCGGCCAGCGGCAGCCCGACAATCAACAGCACCGCTGCAATCCGCAGCCGGCCAGGCGTCCACATTTTCATGCCAGTGCCAGTTCCAGGGAAAGCATGACCATCGACCCGGCATATCCCCACAGTGCCAGGCGGAGCAGCTTGCCGATTTCGTGTCCGAGAAAGGGCGCCGTTTCCGCGGAGCGTCCGCACCAGGCGGCCACGCACGCCCAGCCGATGCAAAAGCTGCCCAGGACAAAGAGCGCACCGGCGGGGACGCTTTCCGGCACAGCCGGCAGCAGGTCGTAGGGGCAATGATGATGCGCCAGGTGCAGCAAAGCAGGCGCGCACACGACGACGAGAAACAGGCCGTTCACCGGCCAGGCCACCAATGAGCCGAGTCCCAGCGGCAGCAAACGCGCAGCACTCTGACGCCATACCGGTAACAGGATGTAGCCCAGTAACGCCAGGACCATGCCGACGTTTACCACGTAATAGGCTTCGCCCAGCCACGGCCCGGCCCGTTCGCTGAAGGATTCAGAGAAAAAACCCGACACGTGATCTTCCGCATCAAACACTGCGGTGCAGCAGCCGGAGGAGAGGAATTCCTCCTTCTTCGGAATGATCAGGTAAGCCCCTTCGACCACTGCGTCGGCCACGGCGAGCAGGCCGAACGGGATGACCGCGAACAAGACCCGCGGCATCAGAGCCGAGGCGGTCGTGCGCCGGTTCAGCAGGTACAGGACAAACCAGGCGCCCGCGAGAAATACCAGCGCCGGCTTGAGTATTTGCAGCGCCGTGAGCAGGCCAGGCAGAAAGCGACTGGGACCGATGCTGCCGGCGCCGACCTGGGTTACGCCGTAAATGCACATCACGCCCGGCCATTCCGGGACGTAGCTCTGCAGCAACAGGTAGAGCAGCGGCCAGGAAACCACGCTCAGGACGAGCAGCAAATTGGCCAGGAGAAAAAGAAAATACGATCGGTCCTCAAGCCAGCCCTGTCGTTCTGCGGAAAGCCCGGCACGCCAGCGCCGCCACAGGGACAATGCCACGAACATCACCGCGAGGCCAAGAAGCAGTCGCAACAAGGCGGTGGAGGCGTCCAGCACGGCATAGGCGTTCAAGATCATGATGGGCCCAATCGCCCGGGGTCGCTGCTCTCCCAGGTCATCTGGCGTTATACTTTGATGAGCGATCGCAACCTGCGAGCATAGTACCAGGATTATTAAGAAAATGTGAGACACGCGCGATTCGGCAGCACACCAGCCCGAAGCGCGAGCGAGGCCTCGCTGGCGCTTCGGGCTGGTACAGCAAGTTCACCACCTGCAAACTGGGGGACCATGGATCGTGGGAGATGATTCGCAACAAACGCGCCAGGACCACAAGCCGACGCCCCGTTCCGAGTACGAACGTCGGCGCTCGGCATACCTGGCTCTCGCCGAACGGCAAGCACGCCTGCATCGGCGCCTTGCCAACCTGCGCGTGGCGGTGGTTGCCGTCACCGTGTTCCTGGCCTTTCTGGCGTCCGGCGGCGATCCGACGGCAAAGTGGCTGCTCCTGGTTCCGCTGGTCGTGTTTCCGGCTCTGGTCGTCTGGCAGAACGAGCGCGTGGCCCGCGTCCTGAAGCGTGCGGAGCGCGGCGGCGCCTTTTATGAGAAGGGCCTGGATCGCCTCGACGAGCGCTGGATGGGTAAGGGCCAGTCCGGCCAACGCTATCTTGACGAGCATCACCCTTGCGCCCTCGATCTCGATCTTTTCGGCAGCGGCTCTCTATTCGAACTCCTGTGCACCGCACGCATGCGCAAAGGAGAGGATACGCTCGCGGCCTGGCTGCGCGCGCCTGCCTCTCCGGAAGACATAC
>DASZFN010000818.1:0-14435 GCA_035939715.1 Gemmataceae bacterium
ACAGCGCCAACCGCGGCAAACAAGTCGAGTCACATAGCCCTGCCATTGCCACGATTCTGCCGCCGGCTGGGCGGGGGCAAGTGTTGTGCGGCGCCGGAAGGATCCCATCTACCCGACCCGAACGGCAGGACTCGTTGACGCGCGATCAACCAGGCAGTTGTACGGCGGGGCTTTGCTCGTGGTGAACGAAAGCCTCGGCCCGCTGGCAGCCCGCCTCGAAGCCACGGAAGCCATGCATCTTCTCGTGGTAGGCGTAAAACTTCGCGGGTTGTTGACTGGCATGCAGAAAGCAGGCAGCGCGCTTGCGCGACTCCGTCGCCGCGATGTTGACGTAATCCGTCGGATGAAAATGCTGCGTTTCTTCCCCGGTTGAGACTTCGTAATAGTACAGGGCAAACTGCCTGCCGCCGATGAGCCAGGCGTCGTAAACCAGCAGCGACGTGGCGCGGTGATCCCGGTGAGCATCGATCGGCCAGTGCGTAAAAACAGCATGTGGCTTTTCTGCGGCCAAGAGGTGGCGGAACTCCTCGTACCGGGGCACGGAGACAACGGTATCGGCGTCGGCCTGATTGAGGAACAGAGCGCGGGCCTTGAGTATCGTACAGGCACGCTGTGCCTCGCCTGTCCTGATGGCCGCTGCCTCAGCCTGCGTCTTCCCCTGCAAGCCACGCTCACCGCGCGTGAGGTACAATGCCACCACTTCGTGACCCATGTCCGCGAACCGCGCCATGGTTCCTCCGCATGCAGCTTCGGGATCGCCAGGATGACAACCACTAACCACGATCTTGAGCTTGTGCGGGAAGTCACTTGCTGAGGCTCCCGCCGAACTTACCAGGGAAGCAATCGTTCCGACCGCCATCCCAGAACTGAGCAGATGCCGGCGTGTAGGGTTCATCGCGGTTGTCCGGTCCTTTTCATTCGAGGTGTCGAGAGTGACTTCCGCACTGTCCCGGCATTTCCCATCTTGGCGGAAAGCTCACGGTAGAATGGCAAACACCCGTGCGGGGAAACCCGAGCCTTTCTTCGGTTTCGGAAACGTAACGACCACGAGGGCCCCCGACTCCGGCACCTTATCCAGATTTGCGAGGAGCTCGATCTGGTAATGATTGTAACCAAGAATGTAGGCCTCTAACGAATAGTCGCCGCGGCTGGCTGCCACGCCCGGATCAGTATCGGTCGTTTCATGGCCGGAGGCCGTGATTTTCTTCGTTTCGTAAAGGAACTTCAAGACTTCTAAACTCCAGCCCGGGTAGTGTGCCACTTTCTTGCTATCTTCGTTGCGCATCTTCGCGGGGTCGGGCCAGCGCTTGGACCAATCGGTCCGCATGGCCACGAATGCGCCCTCGGGAACAGGGCCATGATTGCGCTCCCACTTGCGTATGTCCTGCATGGTCATGGTATAGTCAGCGTTTTCTGCTACGGTCCCGTGCACATCGATGACGACCAGCGGCAGGAGCATTTCCTTCACGTCGATTTCATCGACAGTGCGCAGCCCTTTGGCGAAGTGCGCCGGAGGGTCCACGTGGGTACCCCATTGGCCGACGAGGGTGTACTGCTGGGCAAAAAACCCGGAGCCCCGTGAGCCAACTCCCTCGTCGTAATAGTACAGCGTTTCCCTTCGTTCGGCCGGAAACCCCGGCCAGTGCGGTATCTCCGGGCTGAACGCATGGGTGAGGTCCACAAACTGCTTTGCTTTCAGCAGGCGACCAATATCCCAAAGCGTGGGCTCGGCTGGCTGCTTTGGCAGCCCAACGGTAGACCAAGCGAGCGGAGAAAGAACCAAGAAGCACACCAGAAGCAGTCGTCGCGTCCCGTTCATGACATTACGCTCTCGATTGTTGGAAATCAGGTTTTGCCGTATCGTCCTGGCACAGCAAATGAAATACAGAATCTGCCGGCATAGGCCACATAGCTGATCAGGGTTTGTTAGCGGAACGAGGCTGGCAAGCATTCCAGCGTGTAACGCTGGGATGCTTGCCGGCACAGGGACCGGGGCACAATGCATGGCATGGGCCGAGCTCAAGACGGCATCATGGATGCGGCCTCGGGCTGCGCTGATGCGCGGGCCCGCCGGTTTACCATACGCCGAGGCAAACGCCTCTCATCGCCGCGACGGAAGTGAAAAGTTACTGCGGGGTTGTGGGGGCCGCCAGCGACTGCAGAAAGAGCTCGACCTGTTGCTGCTCGCGCGGGCTTAGCCGGAAAAATGCCTGCGCCGCGATCAATCCTTCTCCCCCGTGCAAGGCTACGGCGTCGGCAATCGTTTCCGCTCGACCATCATGCAAATAGGGCGCGGAATCGCGTATACCCCAAAGTGGCGGCGTGCGCCATTCGCGGGCACCGGCGCCGAACTTCGGAGGCTTCTCCTTGGTCGCCGTTTGCCCCAGGCTCCTGTTCACCGGCAAAGGCTCGGCGGGGTCAGCGGAATCGGTAACCGGGATGCTTGTTCCGTAAAAGCCAGCACCGCTCAAAGCCTGTCCCATATCGTGCAACAGGAGATCACTATAGATGCCTTCCACGTCGCCGAGCTTTGGCCGATGACATGCTGCGCAGCCGACACTGGAGAATAGCTGCTGTCCAACGGCAATCTCAGCAGCATGCTGCGGTGTCTCCGGCGCGCGGCGTGCAGGTCGCGACAGAGACGCCACGAAGCCAACAAGCAAATCACACTGCTCAGCCGTCATGCCCAGCCCAGGGGCTTTGTAATCCTTCTTCCAAGGCGGGGCCGCCCGAGGGAAGCCTGGTACTTCCAGGCCAAGCTCGTTCGCACAAGCCTGCAGCGTGAACTCGCGCAAAGTGGCCACGTGAGCTTTCCAACCAAAGCGCCCAATCCGGCCGTCCCTCAGACGCGCGACCCGCCCGGTGAGCGGGATGGATTTCTGGCTCGGGGTGTCAGGCTGTGTCGAGGCCGCCTTGGAAGCTACGTTCTTCTTTGACTCCGCATCCGCAGCTCTTGCCTGCTCCGTGGCAACTTCCTCGAGCACCCGAGCCGGAATGCGATCAATCAGACCGGCGCCGAATAGGGCAGGTGCGTTGCGTTGCGATGGAATCAGCACTACTTTTGCTCCGTCTACCTTCCTCGTTTCTTCAGCACCATGGAACAAAGTGGACAACAAGGGCAGCGATTGAGTCACCTCCGAGCTGGTGGCTTGAGCAGTCAACTCCGTTAGCCCATCCTCTGCGCTGGTCACCGCAAAGCGTCTTCCCAAAATCTCGGCCTTCCATTTCGCAAACTGTTTATCTGCGCCAAAGCGATGAAGCGGGAAGGAGCCTTCCGTGCGCAGAGCCGGGTGGATTTCCGCCAGCTTGGCGCGGTCAGGCTGCTTCAAGGATGTTGCGGAATCGGGCACCGCGTCAATGGTAACCCCCGTCGTAACCGTAAATAAATCGCCTGCCACGAAGACACTGACAATCGTGACGTTGGTTTGCTTCGGCCCTGCGCCGCCAGTGCCCCCTTGATGATGGCATGCCACACACGACCGAGCGTTGAACACCGGTCCGAGCCCGTCCCCAGCGTGACTGCGTTTGTCGCCGGGGAGCCATTCGCGCGTAAAGAGTTCCTTGCCCGCCGCCAGCTTTTTTGTCTCGCCTCCTGGAGCAGTATCTCCACCTGCACTGGCGGCGGGCCAGGCGCACACGAGCGCCAGAATCGTGAAGAATTCAACAGTGCACCGTGTCGTGAAGTTCATGACGGGCATCCTTCCCATTGATCGGAAATCGATAGGCGACTAATCAACGCGATTATCGGCTGCCTCGTTTTGCAGGTCAACTGGAAAGGGACTAGACGCCTGCAGTTTGAATCGCCGTACTGTCGTGTGCCGGACCATCTGGACAAACCATATCCGGGTTGCCAGCCCCTGAGAGCTGATCTAACGGCAACTTATGATGGGGGCGGCTGGCGAAGCATGGCTATAAGGCGCTATGACTGCGGCTCACCAATCTCAACCTCCATCATGTAGCCTGACGCAAATCTTTCCCACCAATAGACGCACCACGGGCCGATGGGCGTGACCACCGTGCGTAGCACATTCTCTCCGTGAGCCAGATAGTCCTGCCGGGCCTTTTCGATTCCTTCCTCGGTCTCGCAGTAGCGATGTTCCTTGCGGTAGCACTCCTGCTCAAGTATTATCCCCGCGTCCCAATCCGGTCCCAGGAACTCTTTGGCAGTCATCTGGTACAGGACAGCCCCAGCGGGGGTGAAATCCAATTCGTGCAACACTATTCCTCGCGAATCGTAAAACGGATGCAAGCTCGGCGCATTCTGGAGCAGCGAGGCTACCTCGAGCGCAGCGTCTTCGTCCACAATCCGTAGCCAACCGTTTCGAAGGCAGCCTTCCAACCCTTCCTGGCATTCGCCCGTTGATGGGGCCATGCCGAACTGTTTTGAAGCAAAGTCGGGCAGCCTGCGGAGTAAGCTACCCGGGCACTTGAGCGCCGCGTGGTCCATTGCTGCCAGGACGAGCCATTCGCTCCGTGCGATGTTGTGGCAGTCGAGAATCCTTTGTAGTTGCGCGAGACTGAGTACCCAAGGCAGAGGTCGATCCCACCGCCAGGTTCCATCGCTGCCCGCGGCTCTGCCTTCCCACCGCCATTTCTGTTCAACGTGGATTCGGACTCCGGAAGCGTAGCGCCGCCACCATTGCACGCCCCAGGGGCCAATCGGTGTGGGAATCGTCATCGAAACAAACCCGTCATCCTGGTCATAAATCCGCTCCATTTCGGCCAAGGCAACAGACCGGCTGTAGAAAAAGAATGCGGTTTCGCGATATACGACGTCCAGGAAAGCGAACGCCTGCCCAGGGGGCCATGTCAAATGCCTCCAAATCTGTGCGCCAGCTTCCGTGAAATCGACCTCACCGATTTGCGGCAGACGATAGATAGGACCAATGAATCCGGCCGCCTGAAGGCGCCGTTTCATCTGGGCGAGAAATTCGCCGTCCACGACTTGCAACCAGCCTTTTGCGAGGCAATCTTCGAGGGCCGTCCGGCATTCCTCGACGCCGGCCGGCCCGCGGATGGCGTAGGGGTCCAGGGCAGCCCAAGAGGGCAGCCTCGAAGGTTCGACCGTGATGCCGTAGTGTACGGCACACAGGAGGGCGGCCTCCGCAGCAGTTACGCATTGCTCGACACGAAAACTTGGCTTCTGATTGTCGGCTAACAAAGGGAAGTGGGGTGAGATTGGGTTAGCGTCGGCAGTAAAGCCGGGACAACGTCAGACGCTTGACGAGAATGCGACTTAGGCCCACGCGCGTCTCACCGCCTCAAACGTAGCTGTTCTGCACCAAGCAGTCAAGGCAGGCCAGGGTTTTGCGCAGGCGTTGCGCTCACTGCGGGACGACGGACCACTTGGCGCTGTCACCCCGCGGTGCTTCGTAACCCTCCCGGCCGAAGCGGCCATGATGCGTGGCGCGGTGACATCCGTAAATCCCATCCGCGTCCGCTGGGATTGCCTTGGGCCCAAGAGACACTACTGACGCAGTTCACGAAGGGTGCTTGCGATTTACGTTCTCCGGCCCTGGCCCGGGGCGGTAAAATGGGCAGTTGTGCCGGCCAACTTCTCTTCCACTGCGGCGGACCGGATTCAAATCAGCCAGGGCAGGCACACGGTGCCTATGTCGTTTCGAGCTAAGTAGACTCTGGCCGCGCCACGACTGCATTTACTACACTGTGGAACACGGCGCTCGTCCGTATCGAGGCGATCGCTGAGGACATGTTAGCGGAGGACGGCACTGCCGTGGCGGCGCTTGAATACAATGGATCGCATCGCGGGGTTCTACCGGTTCCTCTGGCCATTTCTCGCCGCCGATGAATCGCAGGTCGGCTGGCTTGATGAAAGCACGGGCGGCCGGCCCAACCGGGCTTTTCTCGCCGAGATCCCAGTGCGCTACGGGATAGGGCCTGGCATGACGCTGCTAGACCTTGGCTGTGGGAAGGGGAGAGAAACCTGTGAGTTGGCTAAACAGCTCGGCTGCCGCGTGATCGGGGTTGATGCTCTCAAGGGGACACTGGAATTGGCGCGCGATCGGATCTCCAGGGAGGGCCTTGAGGGGCAGGTTACGTTGGTGTGCGGCTCAATGGATGCGCTCCCCTTGCCTGACGCCTCAATCGATTTCATCTGGTGTCGCGACGCTTTCAACCATACCTCGGACATGGCCCGTACACTGGCCGAGTGTGCGCGGGTACTTCGCCCGGGCGGACGGATGATGAACTATAGCGCGCTGAAGACCGACTGGCTGGAACCAAGCGAGGTACGTCGGGTCACGCAACCTCTTGGAATCAACCCAGCGACGATAGTGGACACGCAGGTTGCGGCTGCGTTTAAAGCCGCGGGTTTGCGCGTCATTGAACATGCCACCACGGACCAGCGACATTCCCAATATCACGATGAGCTCGATCAGAACGGCGGGCGAGACGTGATGCGACTCGCACGCATTCTGCACGCGCGTGAGCGAATCACCGCTCTTATCGGCGCAGAGGATTACGAACGGCTCGCCGCTTACTACTTGTGGAATAGTTATTTCCTGATTGGGAAGGTGATTTATGGGGTCTGGGTATTCGAGCGCAGCGTTGAGCCGGGGACGGCCGGTTGAGCCGCCCTTGGTTAGAATGACGCATCCGTGTGGCCTCCTTGCCGTAGATGGGTCTGTTAGGGAAAACCATCTTCGCAAGTGCGGCCTTTTCCCCATGTCGTTTCGAGCTAGAGACTTGCTAAGGAACTACGTGCCATTCGTCACATCGACCGACGCATCGAGCAGGCCTATCCCAGCCGGGTCCGCTGGGATTGCCTTGGGCCCGAGAGACGCTACTGACGCAGTTCACGAAGGATGCTTGCCATTTACGTTCTCCGGCCTGGCCCGGGGCGGTAAAGTAGGCAGTTGTGCCGGCCAACTTCTCTTCCACTGCAGCGGACCGGATTCAAATCTGGCCAGGGCAGGCACATGGTGCCGCGGGAGAAAGCCTGCCTTTCTCAACTGCTTCTTGCCGTTCGCCTCCGTTCGGTCCGCTTTCTTGTGGCTTTGCTGGATCCGCTTCGCAAATGAGCCTGGAATCTCGCATAGTCCGCGCACAAGGCGCCTGCTGCCTTCCAGCACGTCGTCTACCAAACCGAACAGGCCACCGGCCGTTCTTAAGATCAGCGCTGCCCGGCAGAATTCGGCTGTCAAAATGCCAGTTTGTCATGGTTTCTCACTTCTCGTGGGTCGGGATTATGGAAGATTGCCCCAGCACAAGCGTCATACTTGAAAGGCGGCCAACAATGGCCACTGTTGCCAGACCTCTCTACTCCTCAAAGGAGCATTGCAAACCATGGTGCCGAAAAAGCTGAAAATCGTATTGGGTGTGGCGATCGCCGTCGCGCTCGCGAGCACTGGTACCGGCCTTGTCCCTTTTCAAACATTGAAGGCCGGCCCACCCACTTTTCCCAATGCAGCCGTGCGTCAACCCGTTGCCAGGCTGACGGACGACGCCGCGGAGACGAAAAAGGATGACGCAGACGGCGGTGAAGAAGTGCCCGGCCGTGATGTGGCATCGGACAAACTGCAAAGTTGGAATAATCTGAGACAGATCGGCCTCGCGATGGTTAAGTACCATGACACCTACGGTCATCTCCCCACCGCGACGATCTACGACAAGAATGACAAGCCCTTGTACAGCTGGCGCGTGGCCATTCTCCCATTCATCGATGAGTTAGAGCTATACAAGGAATTTAGAAAAGAGCCCTGGGACAGCGCGCACAACAAAAAACTGCTGGCCCGAATGCCGGCTGTCTACAAGGCTCCGGGTATCAAGACCAAAACACCCAACACGACCTACTACCAGCTCATCGCCGGCAAAGGAGCCATTTTCGACGGCATGATTGAAATCAAGATTCCGGAAATCGTCGACGGTACGGCAAACACCATCATGGTGATTGAAGCCCAAAGGCCCGTGCTGTGGAGCAAACCCGAGGATTTGGCCTACGACCCGGACAAGCCGCTGCCACAATTCGGCGGCGTTTTCGCGGACGGCTTCAACTTCCTCTCGGCCGACGGTGCCCCGCATTTTTGCCTGAAAGGATTCGACGAACATAGAATGCGTGCGGCAATAACGCGCGCCGGCGGCGAACGGGTGGATCTCGACAATTTGCAGCCCTGAACCAATGCGTCTCCCTCGCCGCCGCACACTCTGGCTCAGTGCCGCCTTGCTTCTGCTGGTCGGCGTCGCCGTGTTGTTTCTCACCTCCGGCCAGAGCCGGTTCACGCCCGGCGTCACGAGAGCCAATATTCATCGGCTTGAAATTGGCATGAAGATGACAGACGTTGGGGCAATTCTTGGTCGTGGCGGCTCGCCTACCGGAGGCCCCAGATCGATCCCTAACAGCAAGAAGGTACTCACCTGGTGGGGAGAGCACGGGACAATCAGCCTAACCTTTGACGACACTGGTCATGTCGAGGCCAAGCAGTGGGATGACAGGCCATCGGGAAGCATTCCGCAGAGAATTGCTCGTTGGTTTGATTCGCTTCGATACCCCTGAAATGGCGCGCCGAACGTCGGCCTGAAGTGGTAGTGAGCCCGGCCAAAAGCGCTGCAACGAATTCAACCGGGCTGCAATGCAATCACCTTACGCGCAACGCAGGCTGCGGAAGGGCGCATCCGACACCGAGTGTCAGATGGGACCGCGCAAGGTGCCCTGGTGTACATGAACGGTTATTGGTGCAACATCTTCTGCGCAATCAATATGGCCGCCGGTCCCACGAGGACGACGAAAATGCCGGGGAAAATAAAAAGCACCAGGGGAAAGATCAACTGCACCGCCGTCTTGGCCGCCTTCTCTTCGGCGACCTGCTTGCGGCGCACGCGCATGGAGTCGGATTGCACCCGTAACGCCTGCGCGATGCTCGAGCCAAAGCGGTCTGCCTGAATCAGGATGGCGGCGAGACTGCGCACATCGTCGACGCCGGTTCGCACGCCCAGCTCATGAAGCGCTTCACGACGCGGCCGGCCGACTTGCATCTGCAGGTTGCACACGCTCAGCTCATCGGCAATCACTGGGGCGTGGTCTTCCATCTCCTCGCAGACTTTCCGCATGGCGGCGTCCAGTCCCAGGCCGCTTTCCACGCACACAACGAGCAGATCCAGAGCATCCGGCAAGGACAGGAAAATGGCCACACGGCGTCTTCGCTTCAACCACCAGAGAATGACCTGCGGCACATAAAAGCCGATGCCGCTGAGAATAACGACCCACTTCAAGCCGGCAAAGGCAAAGCCGTACTTCGGCACAAAAAGCGAGACACCGAGCGAGGCAGAGACGATCAGCGCCGCGAAGCGGGTGCCCAGATAAACGCGCATCGCCGATTCATTGCGAAAACCGGCGTTGGCCAGGGCCAGCTTGAGGGCCGACAGCTCCAGCTCAGTTTTCGGAATCAACGGAGGGGCCAAGGCCTGGGCACCGTCGAACATCGCCAGGAAGTTTTCCGATTTCGTTTTCGTTTTCGGTTTCGTCTGGTCGATATCGTGTTCGCTCAACGGCCGGCCTAGCCGCGCCAGCCGCTCGTGGGCCATGGCGTTGCGTCTCGATATGATCGACAAAACTCCCCAAATGCCGCAAACAATGCAGCCGAACGCGAGGTACGGGATCAGGTCGGACGGGTCAATGGTTTTAGGGATCACAGGGGTGTCCTCAGTAGCGCTTGGCTCTCACTCTACTTGGCATCCTCGCGGAGCCGAGCCGCGGAGCAGCGCAACTCCGACGGCGACGAGCTTGACGAGAAAAATTCACCGCGCACCACGTTGGCATCGCCCAGGGGTGCTTATTCGACCAGATAGAGATCACGGTTCTGCGGAGCTGCCAACGGACTGTAGTTCACATTGAAACTTCCCGAACCCGTGACGTTTAGCTGATAGACGATGTACTGCGAGCCGATCGTATAGTTGCCGCCGGAACCGGTAAGCGTAAACACCGCCGACGGGGTATAGACAATTCCGGAAATGTTGACGCTGCTCTGGGCCGTGATGCTGTCCTGAGCAGTATTGTTAGGATCTTCGAAGATCGTGATGTTGGTATAGGGACCCGACTGGAGCGGACAGAGCGTCAAAGGGCCACCGGCAGTAACACTGAGGCCGCCGCCACTATTGAAGTACAGGCACACGCCGCCCGGTTGGCAAGTGATGGCGGCATTGGCGGTCAGACTCAAGCCGCCGCCCGTGAAGTAAAACAGGCCGCTTTGCAACGTGTACGTGTGCGCGGAGTTATTATCAGAAATCTGGATGCCGTTGGCATAGGTTCCCGCCGGCAAGATCCAGCCGTTGGTTGGGTTGTTCGGGTCTGGCCAGCCGGGTACGCGGCCCCCGACCACTGGCAAGTCGCTGATGTTGACGTTGTTAAAGGTGAGCGGGGGCTGCGGAGGCGGCGGCAGGTTCTGCAACGGATCCGGAGTGGGCGGCTGGTTGCTGTAGATGGAGCCGTTGCTGGCGATGAAACTTCCGCTGCTGGAACTGCCATATCCGGGATCTCCACTGAAGTATAAATTGCCCGCCACAAAATTGCCGGTGTTGGAAATGGAGCCGCCCGAGGAAGAGCTCGAATTGACAACAATGTTGCCCCCCAGGACAACGACATCCCCGGTAGCGGTGGTCGTCAACGAATTGGGGTCGAGCGGGTCCAGGACAATGATCCCGTTATTCCTCGGGGCCTTGCTGCCACGCGCAACCGATCGGGCACTCACCTGCACTGTTCCGGTACCGAAAATCAGGCTGAAAAACCGCTGTTGTTGCATGGTGATGAGCACTTCCACATAACCGGTCAGGCCTTGAAACGTGCCCGTCTGGGGCGGAATGTTTACCGTAACGGTAGTGCCATTGACCCCGTCCGTGAAACCGTTATCCGCGGCGGTTGCCCTGGCGCTGGCCGCCGCCGTCCCGGACGGGTCTGTCCCCTGATTGGCGTCGAAATTCGTAAACAGGTCAATGGCCCCGGCGAGGGCCGCGGCATCGGCTGCCTTCTGGGCCTGCTGCCTGTCTGTCAAGAGCAGACCGCCGTCTATGGCGATCGCCGCGACGCCGAGCAGGACGACAAGCAACACCGCGACCAACGGCACCACGATGCCGCGACGCCGGCTACAAGGACGGCTGTTGCTCAAATGCAACATGACTCTCTTCTCCGATACGCCATAATCTCTATTCCCCTGCAACGAGGGCTATTCAGTAGGACATTCCCATCACCGCAGTGCTGCCCAGCGTGATCGGCCCGGGCAGCAGGCCGGGATACCATGAATAGCTGACCTGCACGATTACAATGTTATCCACCTGAACATTGATGGCCCGGTTGTTGCGTTGCCAGATCCAGGCGCTGTAAGGAGAGCGGTTCTGGTTATTGACCGTGTCGTCCCAGTCCACTGTCTGCGTGGAGCGGGGTGACCTGGCTCCCGGCGTGATCGTGACCATATTCACAGTCACATTCATCTGGCTCGGGTCCAGACTGATCGCCATGTCCTTGGCGTAATTAGTCAGGTAGTTCTTATCGACGGCGGGAAGTGTGCCCGCAGCGATCGCCGTGGCATTCTGTTGGGCGTACTGGCCTCCGTGCACCGATGCGAAACGCGCTGTCTCCCGCGCGATGTGGGCCATCTCCTGATACTTGAAAATCCCCATGCCGCCAATGATGATCGCCAGGACCAGGAATAGAGCCACGGGCAGCACAAAGGCGGCTTCCACGGCGGCTGCGGCCTGGCGTTTCCGGTCTGGTGCCCTGTGAACCATGGCGCCTCTCCAAAGACGTGCAAAGACTTAGTTAAAGTTATTCCCGGCAGATGGCGGCTGCGGGGCCACGCGCATGCGGGCCGTGGCCGTAAGGTTGAACGTGTTGCCGATGCCCGGAAATTGCGTGATGGTGGTAAAAGGATACTGAATCGTTACCGTCACGTTGGCATTGCCGTCCGAGCCGATGCCATTACTAACGCTAACCTGGTCGGGGTCCAGCGGCGGGTCCAGGCTGGTACCGTCGGCAACAGCCGCGGCGACCACGCTGTTGTAAGGATTCACCCACCCCGTTTCCCGATAGGAGCGCAAATTACTACCCATTAACGCCCCGTTGCGGGCGCAATCCTCGATGGTCAGCTGGTAGTAGAAGATTCGCGCGAAGTCTACGGTGATCACGAACAGCAAAACCAGAAAAGGGGCGAGGACCGCCAGCTCGACCGCGGCGGCGCCCCTGCGCCGCGACTTACGGCCTGCGACAGACTGCCCTTGCTCGAACTTGCCTGTAACGCGCATCGACCTGTACCTCGTTTGCCAGCCCTCCGGGCCAAAACAGGTTGTCTCGGCATCATGCACAGGCGAAATAGAAAATGCGAATAATCAGGCGCGATGAGCCAGACACGCTGTGAGGACGGCTGGCATCGCCCACTCCACTGCGCCACATCCCGGAGGGGACTTAGTTTTGTTGTGGCACGTGAGTCTTACCTCTTCAATCCCATGTGCGACATTCGAACGTGTCACCAGACAAACCGCGACAGGCATTAAGATCGCCAGCTTTGAAGGGAAATTATCGCCGGCTTTCATCGCGATGAGCGCTGCAGGACTGCAGATGGCAAAGGACAGCCGGAGGGGATTCTCGCCCTGGCTGCGCTCTTCTCGATAGAAAACAGTAAGACAGAAAATACTGGGAGGCAAATAAAAATTCCGAGGCTTCCGATCCCTAAAGATGGGTTTGCGCACTCGTGTGCGCAGCGCAATTCATGCGGGGTCCCTGTCAATAAGCACGGGAAAAGAATTTTTTGACGACAGGCGATTTCTCGACCTACAGAAAGTCAAGGATACGGCCGGGCGGCGGCACCTGCTCTTGGTCATGGAAGTGGCGACACCACGGGTGCACTTTGCCGGCAGGGCGGAGACCAGGGCGAACGCATCCCAGGCCACAGACGGTCTTTGCCGGACGTCGCAGCCTGCTTAAGGATTCGCGAACGGAGTTCGTCTGTGCTCTGCTGGCCGGCCGTCATGACACCCTTTCTATGGATCTGGCGTCTTGCGTGCAAGAGCTAGACAGGCGAGAATCTTTCCAATTCCTGATTTTTTTGTCCGCTGAGCGCATGGCAGCGCAGTTAACTACCTATGGCGCTAGCAATGACCGGAAATTCGAGCGAAACGGACGGGCTGCTGCACTCGGCGGCCGAGGGAGACAAAGACAGCTGGGGCGCCCTGCTGGCGCGACACCAGGAGCGACTGCGGCGCATGGTCGCCTTGCGCCTCGATCATCGGTTACAGGGCCGCTTCGATGCTTCGGATGTTATTCAGGAAGCTTATCTGGAGGCGTCCAAGCGCCTGGCGGACTACTTGAAGCAGCCGAACATGCCCTTCTTTTTATGGCTGCGTTTTATCACCGGGCAGAAGCTGCTGGAGCTACATCGTTATCATTTGGGCGCTCAGGCGCGCGATGCCGGCCGAGAGGTGTCGCTGTACCGTGGTTCGCTGCCGGAGACGACGTCCGCAGCCCTGGCCGCTCAGTTGCTGGGCCATCTGACCCGTCCGAGTGAAGCGGCGATCCGGGCGGAAACGAAGGTCCGCCTCCAGGAAGCCCTCAACCGCATGGAGCCGCTCGAACGCGAAGTGCTCGCCCTGCGGCATTTCGAGCACCTGTCCAATGCCGAGACGGCTCAGGTGCTGGGCATTCAGGAATCCGCCGCCAGCAAGCGCTACCTCCGCGCGCTCAAGCGCCTCAAGGACATTCTCACCAGCACGCCTGGGGGCATTGGGGAGATTTGACGATGAATACCCAGACTTCCGGCCGGGAGCCCGTGGAAAAACTGGCGGAAGAGTTTGCCGAGCGCTATCGCCGCGGCGAACGGCCGGCCTTGACCGAGTACACGCAGAAATATCCGGAACTGGCGGAGCAAATCCGCGACCTGTTTCCGGCCATGGTGGTCATCGAGCAGTTTGGTTCCGTGGCCGGGCCGCCGACGGACCCGTTCGGCCGGGCCGCGAGCGGCAGCCCACAGCCCCAGCAATTAGGGGAATACTGCATCCTGCGCGAAGTCGGGCGCGGCGGCATGGGGATCGTCTATGAGGCCGTTCAGGAATCGCTGGGCCGGCACGTCGCCTTGAAGGTGCTGCCCTTCCATGGCCTGTTGAACCCGATCCACTCGGAACGTTTCCGCCGCGAGGCCCGTGCCGCAGCGCAACTCCACCATACCAACATCGTCCCGGTCTTCGGCATTGGCGAGCATCAGGGCATTCATTATTACGCCATGCAATTCATCCAGGGCCAGGGTTTGGATGCCATTCTGAAGGAAGTGAGACGGCTACGCGATAAAAAGGAGGCGCTTGCCACCGGGACCGGCACGCCCGCCGAGGAAATAACTCTGTCGATTGCCGAGGCCCTTTTCACGGGTCAGTTCAAACCCATGCCTGCCAGGGAAGATGAACAGAACGATGCGGCCGGTGAGGCGCGTCGGTCTCCCGAC
>DASZFN010000819.1:0-1537 GCA_035939715.1 Gemmataceae bacterium
CCATACGCCGGACCGAGATCAGGCTTGAGCTGAATCGCGGCAATCAACTGCTGCTCCGCCTCGGGAAATTTGCGCTGATTCAGCAACACCCGGCCCAGCCCGTAGTGCAACTCAGCATCCTTTGGCTTGGCCGCTAGCAGGGTACGGTACTGCGCTTCGGCGAGATCATATTTCTTGGCGTTGACATACAGGTCCGCCAGGTCGGCCTGCAGGGAAGCGTCGTTCGGGGCCAGCTTCAGGGCCTGCTGCAGTTCAGCGAGTGCGGGCTCGGGCTGCCGGTCGGCCGCCAACATGCGTCCCAGTTGCATGTGCGCCCCCGCGTCTGTCGGATGGAGCGCGACCAGTTTCCTCAGAATCTCCTCGGCCTCGGTGTAGCGATGCCCCCGCATGTAGATGTTGGCCATGCCGGTCAGAGCGTCGCTGGACGAAGGATCGAGCGCAAATGCCTGCTTGTACTCCTGCTCGGCGTCGGAAAAGCGGTTTTGCGCTTCCAGCAGCGGGCCCGCGGAAAGATGCGGTTCGGGATCCTTGGGATCGAGATGTGCCGCCTGGGAATAGGCCTCGATGGCCGCCCCCGGATTCGTGGTCTCGAGCACATGGCCCAGGGACAACCAGGCCCGCGCCAGACCTTCCTGAGCGTGCGCTGTGGGCTTCAGCCTGGTAGCCGCGCGCAGGAATTCTTCAGCGCCAGGCTGTCCGGCCTTCACCAGCATCAGGCCCAGATTGAGATTGGATTCGAACACGCTCGGTTTGGCGGCGACGGACTTGCGATAGGCGGCAATTGAGTCGTCAGTTTTGCCCAATGCGTTGTAGATAAATCCCAGGTCGAACCAGGCGGCGTAGTTTTGAGGATCGTCGGCGACGACCTTTTTCAGCAAAGGCTCGGCGGCCGAGTAATCCTGTTTCTCGATCGCGGCTTCCGCCTGTATGAGTTCCGGCGGAGACGAAGGATCGTCCACTTCCACTTTGTGGTGACGCACCGTCTTGCCAGCAGTTTGTGCACCAGCACTGGATAGAAGCGCAAGAATCGTAAATAGGCAAACCCCACGCAGGCTCAGACGTCGTCTGGGCGGGTGAGCGCAGCTCGCCAGTGCGGAAATCCCTCGGAGTTGTCTGCTGCTAAAGACCGACACCGCGGAGCTTCGCTCCGCCGGGCGGGTGAGGTCACCTGCCCCCACGCGGGCGTTTTTACTTTCGTCCGTTGCTGGGCAATCCGTTTCCATTCAAAACTCGCGCCAGAAACTTTCCAGTATACGAGTTCGGCAACTTCGCGATGACTTCCGGCGGACCGGCTCCGACCACATAACCTCCCCGTTCGCCGCCTTCTGGACCAAGGTCGATCACCCAATCCGCCGTCTTGATGACCTCCAGATTGTGCTCAATCACCAGGATCGAACCCCCTGCTTCGATTAGACGGCGGAAAGCCGAGAGTAGTTTGCTGACATCGTCGAAATGCAGGCCAGTGGTTGGCTCGTCAAAAATATAGAGCATGCGATTACGGCGCCGGGCACGCTCGGCGGAGTTCGACGGGCGTCCG
>DASZFN010000820.1:0-6760 GCA_035939715.1 Gemmataceae bacterium
GGCTCGCTTCGGACATACCATCGTGCCGCCGCGGCCTGCCCTCGTGCCGATCAAGGTTGCGGCGTCGTGGGTGCCCGGTATGCGCGGCATTACGCTTCCGGATGCAACGGTGCGGATTCTGGAGGGGCAGGCTGTCCTGGCAAAGAGGCGAGGTTCCCTGCTGTTTGCGCACTTTGGACTGTCGGGACCCGTGGTCCTGGATGTGAGCCGGGTCGTGAGCGGGCATGCTCAGCCGCAGACACTGCTTCTGGAGGTCGATCTGCTCCCGTCAACCTCCGAGGAAGAGCTGGATCAGTTTTTGACCAGCGAGACAACCGCCTCGGGAAAGAAGCAGCTGGCGGTGGTGTTAAGCACCCTTCTGCCGAGGCGGCTCTGCGACGTGTTGCTCACTCAATCCGGCATGCCCGCTGACCGGAAGGCAGCCGCATTAAGTCGGGTAGAGCGCACAAAACTCGTCCGCACAGTCAAGCACTTGGAGCTGCCCGTCGCCGGAACGCTCGGTTTCGGCAAAGCCGAAGTCACCGCAGGCGGCGTGGCCCTGGACGAAATTGATTCCCGTAACATGCGCAGCAAACTGGTTGCCGATCTTTTCATCGCTGGCGAAGTGCTCGATCTGGACGGACCGATCGGCGGCTATAACTTTCAAGCCGCTTTCAGCACCGGCTGGCTCGCCGGCAAAGCCGCCGCCGCAAGCTTCTGCAGGTGAGGCAGTTCGAAGTTGACATCAGCCATCAACCTCAGGTCTTCGCATTTGCCTTTCTCTCTTCCACAAGGCCTCTAGATCGCGAGCCCCGTGGATGAACCAGGCCACCTCGGTCCACTTTATGGTTTTAGCCATTTGGACATCCGCCGTTCGACCTCTGTCTGGCTCAGCACGCGTCCCGCCTTCAAATCCCGCAGCCCGCGATCAATTTTTTGGCGGACATAGATGTGATATTGGATGTCTTCATAACTCGTTTCTTCCGGCAGTTCATCAAGGAGTTCTCGAACACTCTCTTTCGGCGTGCCCATTTCAATCCTCCGGTTTCGAAGAATAAACAAGACCGCGAGCAGATTTCAACTTCTTGGCCATTGTAGCGGGACCACCCCGCTTGAGAGAATCCTTCCGCTCGTCGTCCAATCTAGTTGAGGGGTACTTACCGCAGGATTTCCTTGCGCGGTCCCGCCGCATGGATCGCGGCAGGGAGTTTTCCGTTAATGCCGTGGTTGCCGAACTTTCGGTCTGTATTGACCCCTTTGCCTCCCCACTTTAGACTGGCAGATTGGGCAAGTAGCGCTTGCCTGGCCACGGACAAGGCGGCAGCCCCTTGTGGAGAACGTCAGCACCATGACGACCGAAACCTCGATGGATGTTAGCTTTCTGGAGAAGCTGGGCGACTTTCTCACCGCCCTGTCCGAAGTGGTCAGCAAGTTCCTCATGCGCTTGTTCGGCTCCAGCAACGAGCGCACCATCCGCAGTCTCGGTTATGTCGCGTCCAAGGATGTCACGGTTCCGCCGACGGTTACACCCGGCTCGCTGCTGGCCCAGGTGAATGAACTGGAAGAGCAAATGCAGGCCTTCAGCGACGAGGATTTGAAGGGCCTGACGCCGAAGCTCCGCGAACGGCTTGCCCAGGGAGAGACGGTCGAAGATCTTCTGCCCGAAGCCTTCGCCGCCTGCCGCGAAGCCGGCCGCCGCGCCAAGAACATGCGGCACTTCGATGTGCAAATCCTGGGCGGCATCGTCCTGCACCGCGGCAACATCGCCGAAATGGTCACCGGCGAAGGCAAGACGCTGGTGGCGACCCTGCCTGCCTATCTCAATGCCCTTACCCAGAAGGGCGTCCACATTGTCACGGTCAACGATTACCTGGCCCGCCGCGACTGTGAATGGATGTCGCCGATTTACAGCGCCCTGGGCATTACGGCGGGCTTTATCCAGAGCGACATGGACCCGGTCGCCCGCCGGCACGCCTATGATTGCGATATCACCTACGGCACCAACAGCGAGTTCGGCTTCGACTATCTCCGCGACAACATGAAGCCGGCGCGCTGGGCTGATCCCGTCTATCCGCCGTGGATGCAGCAGTGCCAGAAGGCCCTCAATTTCGCCATCATCGACGAGGTGGACAACATCCTCATCGACGAGGCGCGCACGCCGCTCATCATCTCCGGCCCCGCCTTCACCGACGTCCGCCGGTACGCCCAGGCCAACGACATTGCCGCGCAGTTGACCGATTTGCAAAAGCACGATCCGGGCCGCTACTACGAGGTCAAGGAGAAGGAGCACACCTGCCATCTCACGGACGAAGGCGTCCACAAGGCGGAAGAGCTGGCCGGCGTGGAGAGCTTCTACACCGCCGGCAACATGGAGTGGCCGCACCTGATCGACAACGCCCTCAAGGCGCATCACCTTTACAAGAAGGACAAGCAGTACGCGGTGATGCGCCACCCGGAATCGGGCGAGCTGAGCATCATCATCATCGACGAATTCACCGGCCGGCTCATGATCGGCCGCCAGTGGAGCGACGGGCTGCACCAGGCGGTGGAGTCCAAGCATGCCCGCGATGGCGTCAAGATCAAGGAAGAGACCCAGACCCTGGCCACGATCACGCTGCAGAACTTCTTCAAGCTGTACAAGAAGCTCGCCGGCATGACCGGCACGGCCATGACCGAGGCCAATGAATTCTGGAAGATTTACCACCTCGACGTCATCGCGATTCCGACCAACCGGCCGCTGATTCGCGACAACTATGCCGACATGGTGTTCCGCAGCGAAAAGGAAAAATGGAACGCGGTCGTGGACGAGATTGTCCAGGTGCACGAAACCGGCCGGCCCATGCTCATCGGCACCACCGACGTCGATAAGTCGATCAAGTTGAGCGGCATGCTCAAACGCCGGGGCATCAAGCACGAACTGCTCAATGCCCTGCCCGAACATGCGGCGCGCGAAGCGGAAATCGTCGCCCAGGCCGGGCGCATCAGCTCGGTGACGATCTCCACGAACATGGCCGGCCGCGGCACCGACATCATTCTGGGCGGCAACCCGGAGACGCTGGCCTGGGCGCGCCTCAAGGACAAGTATCCGACCCGCCTCGATGTCCCCGACGCCGAATGGAAGCAAACCATTGCGGACATTGAAGCCAAGGAGAAGATGAAAGAGGAAGGCCGCAAGGTGGTCGAGATGGGCGGCATGCACATTGTCGGCACCGAACGCCACGAAGCCCGGCGTATCGACAACCAGCTCCGCGGCCGCGCGGGCCGGCAGGGCGACCCGGGCTCCAGCCGCTTCTACGTCTCGCTGCAAGACGACCTCATGCGCATCTTCGCCGGCGAGTGGGTCGCCAACGTTCTCACCAAGCTGGGCATGGAAGAAGGCCAGGCCATCGAGAGCCGCATGGTGTCGCGGCGCATCGAGGCCGCTCAGAAGAAGGTCGAGGAGCGCAACTTCGACATCCGCAAGAACCTCCTCGAATACGACGAGGTCATGGACCACCAGCGCAAGCGCGTCTACAGCTATCGTCAGGACATCCTGGACGGCGGCAACTGCAAGATGCGCGTCCTGGACATGCTTGACGACCAGATCAATCTGGCTGTCGATCGCTTCCTGGATGAAGATTACGGCGCTTCCGGTTTTGCCCAGTTCGCATCCAACCGGCTGGGCATCGAGTTTGACGGCTCCGATTTCACGCGCAGCGATTACACGGAAGCGGAGAAGACCGCGCGCGACAAGGCCCTGCGCATGGTCGCCACGGCCGTCCAGGAATCCCTGGAAGAGAACCTGGGCGCGGAGGACGAGAAGGAATGGAACTGGAAAGCCCTCTCGCACCAGATGAACACCCGCTACGGGCTGAGCACGAACGATCGTCAGCTCAAACAGATGGGCAAGGACAACCTCGCGCAGTTTCTGATAGAGCAGGCCGAAAAATCGGTCTCGGAAGTGGATCTGAGTACGGGCCGCTCTTATCTGGAGCCGGATTGGGGCTACCGTTCGATCTGCGATTGGGCGCGGCTCAAGTTCCAGATCAAGCTTTCGCTCGACGAGCTGGCGGGCAAGACGGCTGAAGAAATCAAGCCGATCCTGCACGCCAAGGTGATGGAGCTCTATCACCAGAAGGAGATTGAGTTCCCCGTCAAGGTCGCCATGGCCCGCTTCATGGCCGACCGCCAACAGGCGGCGGCAGGCGGCCAGCGCTACGACCGCGAGGGGCTGTTCCACTGGACGCGGATGCGTTTCGGCGAAGCCTCCGAGTCGCTCACGGAAGAGGATTTCCGTACCCAGGCGCGACACAGTCTGCAAGAAAAGCTTCTCGACATAAGCCGCAAACATTTTCCCCGCGAAGGCCACGAGCAGATTGACGAGAACCTGGAAGAAGCCTTCAGCGGCGCCAGCGTCTCCGAGCCGGATGACGCCAGGGAGCTGGCCGAGTGGGCCAAGACCGCTCTGAAGCTCGAGATTCCGGAAGCAAGCCTCACCGGCATCACGAAAGAGGCCGCCCGGCAAGTCCTGTGGAACGCTTTTGATAGCCGCTACCGCCCGGAGATGCGCGGCATGGAGCGCAGCCTGGTGCTCAGCCAGCTCGACGTCTCCTGGAAGAACCATCTCTACACGATGGACCATCTCCGCTCGACGGTCGGCCTGCGCGGCTACGCTCAGGAAGATCCGAAGACCGTCTACAAGCGCGAGGGCATGAAAGAATTCGACACCATGTGGGAAGGCGTCCAGGACAAGATCACGGAAACGGTCTTCCGCATGGAAGAAGAGGAAGCCTTCCAGGAATCGGTCTGGTCCATAGGCGCCACCATCCACGAATCCGCCCCGCGCCCTTCGGCCGCCCCGGAGGTGAGCACCAACGGGGCCCAGAGTGACAAGAAGCCGGAGCCGATCCGCAACCGCGGTCAACGGGTTGGAAGAAACGATCCATGCCCGTGCGGCAGCGGCAAGAAGTACAAGAACTGCCACATGCGCCAGGAAGTGGCGAAATAGAGCGGCAACAGGAAAGGAGTCCTGTTTGATCAAGCGCTGGTGGTTCTGGCTGGGAATATGCTTCTTCCATGTCGCAATCGCGGCGGGCTACTTGCTCCTTCCTTTGAATCCGCCGCGAATCAGCCAGGCAAACTTCGACAAAATCCAACTTGGCTGGACTTCGGATCAGGTAACCGAACTGTTAGGCTGCTGCTCATATAGTTTTAGGGCTCATGTAGATACGACCTGTTGGGGTGAAGACGACAATTGGATTGAAATCTCGTTCAACGAAGGCCTTGTTATCGGCAAGCAGTTCATCCCCACAGACCTTTCAGCTTTTGAGCTAATGAAAAGACGAATCGAGAAGTGGATACGGGACCCCCGTTGCCCACCCTGGCAAGCATCACCCATCCGCGTCCGGGGAGGAATTGAATGATCCTGGGTCAACTGTGGCAAGCCGGGCTTCGCTCCTTGACTGCCACTTTTTCCGGGCGCGGTCCCGGAGAAGCGTGGTTTCCTGGACCCCTAAATGTTCAGATCCTGTTCGCGTTTTTCTTCGGAGCCCGCGAGGATCAACCGGTGCTGCTTCGTTCAAGAGCAATCTGCCGGCTCAGCCCGGATTTTTTCGGAAATCTCCAAGACCGCCATAGACCGCCAAGTGATTTGGCGGACGGATTAATGAGAATTCTCATCCGGGCAAAACGGCTCATTGGACAGAAAAGCGGGTATTCCCATCCCAGGGCGGGGATTTCAAGGGGCGGCAGCCCCTTGCATGGCAAGCTTGAAGGTTTGCTGATTTGTAAATATCTATGGAGTCATAACTTGTGGCGGAAAGCATGTTTTCCAACCGTGGCCACGAACTTGGCAAACTGGCAAACTTGATCCGCGCATCTGGATACGGAATCCAGATGCGCGTCTGAGCTTCAGAAGGGAATGGATGCCCATGCCTTATCTTCTAAGTGCCGTCTACTTGCTCGGTTTGTTGGTGCTGTCGCCGTGGCTGCTTTACAAAGCGATCACGACGGGAAAGTACCGTCGCGGTCTGCGCGCGAAATTCTTTGGGATGCACATCCCTGTGACGCCTTCGCCGCTTCACCCATTTGGTTCCGGCGCCGCCCCGGTAGCCTGGTTTCATGGCGTGAGCGTGGGCGAGATTCATTTGCTGCGTCAGGTCGTGGCCCGCTTTCGCCGGGAGCATCCCCATTGGGAGTGCGTCATCTCCACGACCACGGACACCGGCTTTGACGAGGCGCGCCGACGCTTCCCGGATCTGCCGGTAATCTTCTGGCCGTTTGACTTCTCCTGGGCCGTGCACCGCACCATCAGCAGCGTTAATCCGACTCTGGTGGTTCTCGCCGAAGGCGAACTGTGGCCCAACTTCCTGATCGCCGCGCGCCGGCGTGGCGTACGCGTGGCCGTCATCAATGGCCGCATGAGCCCGCGGAGCCTCCGCAACTATCGGCTCCTGAGCATGCTCATCCGGCCGTTATTCAAGTTCATTGACCTGATCGCGGCGCAGACGGAAGCTTACGCCGAGAACTACGCCGCCCTGGGAGCCGGGGCCGAGAGCATTCATGTGACCGGTTCGGTGAAGTATGACGGCGTCGTGACGGATCGGCAGAATCCGCAGACCCAGGCTCTCAGAAGACTGCTCAACGTTCAGCCGAAGGATGTAGTCTGGATCGCCGGCAGCACGCAGGCTCCCGAAGAGGAAATGGTCCTGGAAATCTTCCAGCGGGCGCGTGCGGAACATGTCGACTTGCGGCTTTTGTTGGTGCCACGGCAGAAGGAGCGCTTTGAAGAAGTTGCCCATCT
>DASZFN010000821.1:0-2279 GCA_035939715.1 Gemmataceae bacterium
GCGCTTGCTGGACGCGGGCGACCTCGGCACGGAGTCCTTCTTGCCGGGTGCCGACGCGGGCGCGGATTTGCTGCTGAAGCTGTTCGGCCTGGAGCAGGTCATCCAGATGCTTGGGCTGCAACGGTCCCTTGTTGTTGCGCCAGAACGTTTCTGCGGGGATTACCTTCTCCAGGGCTTCCTGCTGCTGCTTTTGCAGGCGCAGCAATTCCTGATGGATCTGGGCCTGCGCCTCGTTGAGTGCGATCTCGAGGGCGTTCTTGCCGACGATGCGCAGCTCCACTTCCTGGCTGCGGCCGGGTTGCTTGTCCACGGTCACATCATCAAAGTCATCGGCGCAGGCCTGCAGGATCAGCAGGTCGCCTTCCTTCAGTCCCAGGTCCTTGATCGACCAGCGGCGGCTGATATCCAGCTGTTGCCGGCGCAACCGTAATGGCGGCGCTGCCACCGGCAAGCCCGAACCGCTCAGCGCCCAGAAGAGAGATGGCACCGCCGCGCCAACAGATTCATGATCGTAGAACACCAACCTTCCTGTCCGGGCTTCGCGGCGCTCAGCTGCCGCGGACGGCGAAGCGCTGCGGTATTCCAGGTACACCGAGCGCAGGGCAAAGACCAGATCCGCCGCTTGCACGCGGATGGTGACCTCGGCATCCGGCAGGACATCGAGACTGTCCTGGCTGCGCGAGGGCCGCTCCAGGTGCACCACCGGCGCCGGGTCCTGTAGCGTGCGCAGCTCGATAAGCCGGACATTGCCTATCCCCAGCTCATCTTCAAAACGGAGCGCCAAAGTGCCGCTGACGCGGGCGATGAAGTCCACTTCCAGGATGCGGCTGTCGTCGGACAGGCGTGCCGGAATACGCGCGCTGACCTCCGGACGCGTACACGCCAGATCGATAATGCTTGCCAGGGTCGGTTGGCCGAAAGCGTTCAGGGTGCCGGCGACGCCAAGCAGCGGCTCCAGCTCCGGCGGGTATTCCAACCAGGCGCGGGCCACCGGCCGATCGGTCGCCACTCGGAGTGTCACGTGGGTGCCGGCAATGGTCTCCAGGCTGCTGGCGCCGTCGGGCAGGTCCTGCTCGCGCAGATCGGTGTAAGCGGGATAGAGGAGATGGATCTGCGGCGAAGGGCGGCCGCCCAGGGCCGTGAATTGCGGCGGCGGCAACACTTCCACCTCCAACCAGGCTGAGGTCGCGTCGTTGGCCCGAACCTGGTAGCGGAAGTTGCGCTGCACGCGCCCGGCCTCGAGGCGCGCCGTCAGTTTCCCAGTTGCCGCGCCTTCCGCGCCTGTGATTTGATAGAGCTCGCGCGCGGCGGCTGATCCCTCAAAGCGATATTCGACAATGGCCCGGTCGGGGATGACTCCCGTCACCGTGGCGTTGATCTCGAAGGCCTCGCCGCGCGCGACACGCGCGCGGGCCTTGATGTCCAACTGCGTTTGCCGCGGCCAAGCGTAGCCGCCAAACGGATGAGCCAGACGCAGAAAAGCCGTCTGCGCCAGTTGCGGATAGAGCAGCGCCAACATTAGCGCCCAGCCACCGGCCAGCGCCAGAGACAGGCCGGCACTGCGCACGCCGCGCGTGTCCACGACGGGATTGAAATCGAAGCCTCGGGCGAGCCCCAGGGCACGCTGCACGGCCTCGCGACGCATGCTCGCCGAAGTTTCCTGTTGCACGCCGGCGGGCGCTTCCAGAAACTGCACGGCACTGGCCAGGGCGTCATTCAAAGCAGGATAGTGTTCTTCGACGCGCAGGGCCAGGCTCAGATCATCGGCTTTCGCCCACAGCGGTCCAATGAGATAGCGCCAGGCGACATAGCCGGCGGCGGCCAGCGTGGCGGCCAGGAGCACGGCGCGCACCAGATCAGGCAGGTGGATGCGCCAGTCAAGCAATCCCGCCAGCGCCAGCACCAGCAACAAGAGAGCCACAACCCAGGAAAGGCCGCGAAAGGTGACCACCATGCGCAAACGCCGGCGCAGGGCAGCCAGGCGGATCTGCAGGGGATTCATGGCGTCGTCCCAAGATGGAAGTTAAACGTCAAGACCACTATAGCAGCATGGCCCGGCCACCGGCAAACGCTTTCCGCAAGTTCGTGCCTGCAAAAAAACGGGGGCCGACTCATCAATTGAGCCGGCCCCCGTGTTCAGTTCAATGTCAGCGGTGCGCGCCGGAAGACTGGCCTCTCCCCGGCAAAGTTAGAAACCGCCGCCGCCGATGCCAAAGCCGCCGCCGATGCCGCCGCCACCGAAGCCGCCGCCGCCAAAGCCGCCGCCACTGAAGCCGCCG
>DASZFN010000822.1:0-3410 GCA_035939715.1 Gemmataceae bacterium
CGCATACTTTTCGACGCGTTCAAAACGTGCATCTGCCGACTTCGAAGAGACATTGGCAGCGCTTGGAAGGCTTGACCTGGGAAACGTGCATGAAGCTATCGACTCATTTGGGAACGGCTCCGCGGGCCAACGGGCTAGGCACCTTGTCGGCCGGCCACACCGTCACCCGCTGAAACTCGGCATGCAGGGCGGCGCCGGAGCCTTCGGTCGCCAAAAACAGATCGGCCGGCGTGTAGTCCTGATCGAGGCTAATCGGGTCGCAGGCGGCCCACGAATTCACGTACACTTCCAGGAGACGACCACGCACGACAATCAAAAGCGTGTTGAATTGATTTCCCGATTTGGGAAGGGGCGCCTGAAGCGGGCCAACAAGCGGCCTTTTTTGCGGTTCGAACTGGAAGTTGGTCCGCCAGACTGCCATTTGACTCTTGCTGCCCACGGCAATATCGATGCCCCGTCTCTGCTGCTCGTTCCCCAGGCGCAAGGCCCAAACAGCCGTGGGCGAACCCGTCACGCGCCCGACCACCTGGCAGGCAAAACTCTTGACGGGTCTAAAGGGGACCGAGACGTAGTAGTTGAGAACGTTTAACCCCGCCCCGCGCCTGCGAAAGTCAATCGAATAGTGGTTGCGTCCATACGCGACCGTCAGCGTGAGAGTTTTGTCGACTTGCTGCTTCTTCTCGCCGAAGCCGCTTTTGGGATTGCTGAAGTCGTCGTCGAAGATAGGTTTGCTGCCGCTCAGATCGGGCGCCGCCGTGACGCCCGGCCAGGCCAGGTGGACGCGCCGAATCTTGACGATCTTCTGGCCTCCTGGAGGCAATTCGAATTTGGCCATGGAGAATTGAAGCAACGGCTGGGGCTCGGACCAATCAAGTTCATAGTCGCCCGGGCTCAACGGGATTGTGCTTTCGGTCGTGGGACCGGCGACGATCTTACCATCGCGTTTAACGACCACGCTGGCGGACGCCTCTTCGCTTTCGATGAGAAGCTGAGCGCCCGCCGACAACTCCTTGATCTGGATGTTGCGGAACTCCACTGGGGTGCCGAAGTGCTGCAGGCCGATAAGGCCGGTGGTCCTCTTCAGGCCGGGGAAGCGCTGGAAAGAGTAGGGATAGTCATCAAGATTGAAATCGATGACTTGCCGGCCGTCGAACGACACTTGCAGGCGCCGGCCCTTCGCTCGGATGCTTAGCTTGTGCCAGGTATTGGGAATGGACTGGACTGTCGGCTTGGGAGCGACGACGCCGAAGATGGCGGCAGTGCCATTGTCTTTGCCGACTGTATTGTAGGCCTGGTCGTCGATGAGCTGGATTTCGAGGAACTGGCCGCCGCTGGGATTGCCCTCCTTCCAGGCGTGCACGAAGACGCCGCTGTTTCCCTTGGGGCCCAGGCGATACTCCAGCGCGAGTTCAAAGTCGGCGTAGATGCGCTCGGTGGCCAGCCAGCCCGGGCTTTCATCGCCCTGCGCACGGAGGACGCCGTTGTCGACCGTCCAATCCCCTTTGCCGACCTTTTCCCAACCGTTCAGGTTCTCACCATTGAACAGCGGCACAAACTTCGCGGCTTCACCTGGCCCTGTCGGGCGCTGGGGCTCTGCCGATGGCTTAGTCTCCTTGGCAAGTTTGGCGGCCGCGTCCGCGGACGACTGCGTCCGCTGCAGCTTGACGACCACGGCGTCCCCAGGCAAGAGCGTTGCCGTCTTTCTCGAGAGACTGATGCCCTCCGGCGCGCCCTCTAATTCGAGATGATAACGGCCGCTTTCCAGCTCGAGGCTTCGCGCCTGTTTCGGATCGAGTCGGCCGATGTGTTTGCCGTCCTGGCTGATGAGGACCACAGCATCGGCGCCGTCGGCCTCGACGGTCAAGGTCGCCTTCGCCGGCGGCGCTGTTACCGGAGACGGACGGTTTCGAGCTAGCATGACGATTCCGAACACCACCAGCAGCAGCGCCAGTGCTGCGCCCCCGGCAATCCAGACCGGCGCCTTGCGATACCACGGCTCGCGCCGCTTCCGCGCCGGCCGCGTCGGCTTGACCGGCTTGCGTTTGCGACTCTCCTCTTTTGCGATGCCAATCAGTTCTTTTTCCATCGAGTCGGAAGCGACCGGAAGCGCGGCCCTGGCGCTTCGCGTGCGAACGCTATCGGCAGCGGCCGGCTTCTCTTCCCGCGGCACCGCCTCCTTGCCGGGGGCCGCCCCGGGCTTGACAAATGGCGCCATCGCCTTGGCGACGTCGATGGGCGTTTGGTAGCGCCTGGCTGGGTCTTTCGCCATCATTCTGGCCAGGACTTCCATCAGGTCGGGTGGCACGTCGGCGCGAAAGTCAGTAAGCGGCCGCGGCAGCCGTTCGTGATGCGCCATGACCTTCTGGATGAGAGTCCCCTCCGGGAAGGGCGGCTGACCCGAGAGCAGGTCGTAGAGCGTGCAGCCGAGGCTGTAGATGTCGGCGCGGATGTCGGCTTGACGGGCGTCGGCCGCTTGCTCGGGGGCCATGTAGTCCGGCGTGCCCATGATCGCGCCGGCCAAGGTCAGGCCGGTCTTCTGGCTGCTGTTGCCCGGCACAGCCGGAGCGGCCGTCGCGCTCTCCATGGCAAAGCGCGCCAGGCCGAAATCGAGAATCTTGACCCTGCCCTGGGCGCTGAGCATCAGGTTCTGCGGCTTGATGTCGCGATGCACCATGCCTTTCTCGAAGGCGTGCTGCAGCCCGATTGCCGCCTGCCGCATGCATTCGCACGCCCGCGGTACCGGCATGCGACCGCGCTTGCGCACCAGATCGGCCAGGCTGACGCCTTCGACATACTCCATGACCAGGAAATGCACGCCGCCGGCCTCGTCCGCATCGTGGGCGGTCACGATGTTCGGATGCAGCAGCTTGGCTGCCGTCTTTACCTCTTGCAGGAAGCGCTGCAAGGCTGCCGCATTGCGAATGAACTCGGGGTTGAGGACTTTAAGCGCCACCGTGCGCTCCATCTTGCGATGCTCGGCCTTGTACACCGAGCCCATGCCGCCGGAGCCGAGCAGTTGCAGCACCCGGTAGCGCGGATGATTGGCGAGCGCAGCGGGCACCTCATGAGTCGATGCGGCCGGTTGTGCAGCATAGCTCACAGTGGGTGCATCCGCCGCGTTCTGCGCCACGGAGTCTCCCGTGGGGGATGTTTTCTGTTTTGCTGCTGGTTCAGCATTGGGCCCGCTGGCCTGATTGTGTTGGCTCATGTCCCATTACCCATTCGGCCCTGCGCCGGCGGGAAGAAGTGTCAGCCAGCTTACAGTGAAGATAGCATATGCTGCATTTCCGGAGCAATAAAAAATACTTCGTATCACGCGTCCGAGTTGATCAACGCCGGCGCGCCCCACGCCCCGTCTCGCGCTGGACGCGGCGCACAGGCGGTAGGCAAGTTCGCTTTTCAGTTAAAAT
>DASZFN010000823.1:0-3171 GCA_035939715.1 Gemmataceae bacterium
GCTGTGCCCGAGCCACGCCGTTATTCGTCATTTGGTCATCCGCGAATGACCAATGACCAACGACGAAAGGCCAAGCCCTGGCGTAAGGTTTTCAGGCTGGCGCCACATGTCGCTGTCTGCGGAACTTGCCGGCCAACACCGGGGGGAAGAGCTCGCCGCCGAACCAGCCGCCTGCGGTGCACAGGCCCATGGCACTGACGAAGGTGAGCATAAGAAGCTCGATGGTGAAGCTGGTGACCATGAGACGGATGCCGAGGAGAACGGAGCCTGTGCCGATGCCGACAACGATTCCCTGCTTGAGGCCGTTATGGGTGTTGAAACCGGCGAAGGCGGCGCCGGCGATCATGGCCAGGGCGGAAATCTCCCAGGTGACGAGCTCCGCCTGAAGCTGGGTATCGATACGCAGTTTGCCTTCGCTGGCTTCGAGCACGAATTCGCGGATGACGTTGGCCCAGACCACGCCACCGACCGCCAGCGTCGTGCCGCTCAGTACGCGGCCCCAGGCTATGGGTCCGCCGAAGTAATTGCGCCGCTTCGGCGCCGGCCGGGCTTGCCGGGTGAGGTGGAGTTCGGGGGCAATGTTGAGCGAGGGCAACGGCCTCCAGATCATGGTGCCGATCATGCCGCCGACGGCGCCGAACGCCGCCTGCAGGATCGGCTCGCCAAACAGGCTGACGGTTGTAGGCGCCCGTCCCAGCAGATGTTGGGCCACGACGAAAAAGACGCCATTCCACACGCCCATGACGGCGCCGTAAACAAAACCGCGCCGCTGTCCAGCGCCGGTCAACATGCCGGCCGTCAGCACGCTGAGCGCCTGCAGCGCTTGCAGCAGCACCAGGCCGTTGAGGGTGGCCCACACGCCGGCGCCTTCGTCCAGAGTCACGAGCATGCCGGCCGTGCACAGGTGGCGCAGCACATAATAACCCCCCTGGGCCAGCAGCAAGCCGACCACGAGCCGGCCCCACGGGGTCTGCTGCCAATCCTCGTCATCGTTCAGGCCGAGCCGGTCGAGCCGGCGCGTCACGTGATAGAGCAGGCGGACGTTGCACTTGGGGCAATTGAGACGTTGTTCAAAGGCGCCGTTGCATTGCGGGCAGACCATCGCCATGGCCGGAGTTACCTCGACTAATCAGATAGAGATTGTTTTACCCGCGTGAGTGTCCGCATTGCGAACCCCTGACCGCGCGTCGAATCACGGCTCCGAAGGGATGCGGACGCACATCCGTGCCGGTAGCCACGTGCCCCCAGAGCACCCTCTGCTGGAGTATAGGTCATAATTTCGTGGCTGGCTGGAATTGCGGCAGCAGACAAACATTGTGGCTTCGCCCGATTGCCAGCAGCGACGGGAATCGGGACAATGGGAATGGCCGTTTAGTCGCTGGTCATTAGTCATTCGTCATTTGCGAATGACCAATGAACGGTGAGCCGGGAGGGGGTTGACAACCATGGCTGCGTACATTCTGTCGATCGATCAGGGCACAACCAGCACGCGGGCCGTCGTTTACGACGCGGAGGGGAAGTCAATCGGCAGCGCCGCGCGCGAGTTTACGCAGCACTATCCGCAGCCGGGCTGGGTGGAGCATGATGCCGAGGAAATCTGGCAAACCGTGGCCACGGTCGTGCCCCAGGCCCTGGCGACGGCCGGTATTCAAGGCCGCGATCTGACGGCGCTGGGTTTGACGAACCAACGTGAAACCAGCGTGCTCTGGGCGCGCAAGGACGGCCGGCCGGTGGCGCGCGCCCTGGTCTGGCAGGACCGCCGGACGGCGGATTTCTGTCGCGAGCGGCAGGCGGACGAGGCCTGGATCAGCGAGCGCACCGGGCTGGTTCTGGACCCTTACTTCTCCGCGACCAAGATCCGCTGGCTGCTCAATCGGGACGCCAATCTGCGCATGCGGGCCGAAGCCGGACAATTAGCCTGGGGCACGATCGATAGCTACCTGATCTGGCGGCTGACCGGCGGCCGCGTCCACGCCACCGACGTAACCAACGCCTCGCGCACGCTGCTCTTGAACCTGGAGACGACCGCCTGGGATGACGAGCTGTGCCGGTACTTCAGTGTGCCGCCGGCCGTGCTGGCCGAGGTCCGTCCGAGCGCGGCGGACTATGGCACGACTTCCGGGACCGGCTTCCTGCCCGACGGTTTGCCGATCACGGGAGCCGCCGGCGACCAGCAAGCGGCACTGTTCGGCCAGGGTGGCTTCCGGGCCGGCGATGCCAAGTGCACGTACGGCACCGGCGCGTTTTTCCTGCAGCACATCGGCGAGCAGGCCAACCGTTCGCGGCATCGCTTGCTGTGTACGCTCGCGGCCACGCTGGACAGCCGGCCCCAATATGCCCTGGAGGGAAGCGTGTTCATCGCCGGAGCGGCCGTGCAATGGCTGCGGGACGGCTTGAAACTTTTTGATGCGGCCCCGGCCGTGGAGCAAATGGCGAAGATTTCAGATCCCGCCCATCCGGTGATTTTTGTGCCCGCCCTGGTCGGGCTCGGCGCGCCGCACTGGGTGCCGGAAGCCCGCGGCGTGCTGTTCGGCTTGACGCGCGGCACCACGGCCGCAGAGCTGAGCCGGGCGGCGCTCGAAGGCGTGGCCCTCCAGGTGGCCGACCTGGTGGAAACCGCGGGCAAGGATGCCGGCCAGCCGCTGCAGAACCTGCGCGTGGACGGCGGCATGGCCCGCAACAGCTGGTTCCTGCAATTCCAGGCGGACATCATCGGTTTGCCGGTGCTGCAAGCCGCCCAGAGTGAATCGACGGCTCTCGGCGCCGCGTTTCTCGCCGGACTCAAGGCCGGCGTCTGGCGCGACCTAGATAGCCTGCGCCGCCTGGCCCAGCAAGGACAGGAGTTCTCGCCCAAAATGAGCACGCCCGATCGTGAGCGCCGTTTGCGAGAATGGCGCAGGGCGGTGCAAGCAGTGATTACGTATTACAAAGGTCAGTAGTCAGTAGCCCGTAGCGACTGACTACTGGCTACTGACTACTGGCCATTGATCATGCTCCCACGCGAAGTCATCCGTCAAATCCGTCGTTTGCAGATCCGGGCGCGCCGGGCCGTGGAGGATCTGGTCGGCGGGGAGTATCACAGCGTCTTCAAGGGCATGGGCATCGCTTTCGAAGAAGTTCGGGAATACCAGCCGGGGGACGACATCCGTTCGATCGACTGGAATGTCACTG
>DASZFN010000824.1:0-9389 GCA_035939715.1 Gemmataceae bacterium
TGATAAGCGAACTCGATAAGCTTATGAACTCGACGTATAACATCTCCAACGTAGCCGACGCGGCCTTGCCATTGACACGATTCCGACCGCTGCTATATTTGGCGAACCAAATTTGGGGAACCAAACTTCTCGATGCACCTCTGCGACTGATTTCTCGAATTGATTTCTGATAACGCCAACCAGGGAGGCAGCGCCGATGGCACGTCCGCCCGCCAAGGATTTGACGGAACGCGAATTGGAAGTCATGCATGTCTTCTGGCGGTACGGCGCCATGACCGCCGCAGAGGCACGCGACCGGCTTGCCGGCAACGGGCTCGATCGCACGTATACGACGATTGCCACACTCGTCCGCATCCTTCACGAGAAGGGTTTCCTGGAACAAATCAACGAGGACCGGCCGTTCCGCTATGCGCCGAGTCGCTCTTACGAGGAT
This sequence comes from Gemmataceae bacterium, assembly GCA_035939715.1. GTDB lineage: Bacteria > Planctomycetota > Planctomycetia > Gemmatales > Gemmataceae > DASZFN01. The sequence goes on from DASZFN010000824.1 coordinate 434, forward strand.
GTTTCCGGCCGGCTGCTCGGGGATGTCCTCGAACGAGTGTTCCGCGGCTCGCGCGAACAGCTCTTGCTGCGGCTCGTGGAGCAGCGCCGTTTGACGCCCAGGGAGCGAGCTCTGTTGCAATCCATTTTGCGGGAGGACGGCCAATGAACGAACTCGCTGTCCGATTCATGTGGCTAATGGGTCAGGTCACGCTGCTCTCGCTGGCCGTGGCGGGATTGTGCGCGATCTTGGCCCGGCGGCGCCCGGGAGCCGGGGCCGCTGTAACACTGGCGGGGCTCGGTGGGCTCGTCGTTTTGACCCTGCTAGCGCTGATTCCCTTGCCCATGTGGTGGTCGTGGATCGATTTGCCCCACGGGGCGGCGGATGCTACACGCGCGACGATGGCACGCGATCATGAGTTCTCGGCAGTCCATTCGGCGGCTGATCTGGACAGGGAGGCAAGGACTTCACCTCTGCAGCGCGCAGCCACTGACAGTGCCGATTCCGCGGCGAGTGGCTGGTCGCTCACGCGTCTGCGTCAATTTTGGGGCCGACTTATTCCTGCCATCGGTGGTGCTGCGCGGCAAAACCCGGCCTGGAGTTCGCGCACCGTCTTGCTGCTTTTGGCAGGGGTATGCTTTTGTCTGCTGCGGCTCCTGGTGGCGCTCTTCGCGGTCCACCGCTGTCAGACCAATAGTCAGACCATTGACGATCCTGTTCTCCATATGCTGCTGACAACTTTGAGCAGCCAGATGGCTTGCCGGCAAGCCATCGCGGTGCGCGAAGCCGCCGATCTCGGCGGACCGGTGACGGTCGGCTGGCGGCATCCGGTCGTGTTGCTGCCGCCGCAATGGCGGCAGTGGAGCGGCGAGGAATTACGGGCCGTCCTGGCTCATGAAGTCGCCCATGTCAGCCGGTTGGATTATGCGGCCTGGCTGGTAGCCCGCTTCAGCGTGGCGCTGCATTTCTACCACCCGTTGGCGCACTGGCTGGCAAGCCGGCTGCACTTGCAGCAGGAACTGGCCGCGGATGCACTCGGCGCTACGCACTCCGGCGGCCGCCAGGCATACTTGCGCGCCCTGGCGCGCTTGGCGCTGCGGCAAGAGGAATCCTTATGTACTGGACCGGCCAGGGCGTTCCTGCCGGCGCGCGGGACTTTGATGAGGAGAATTGCCATGTTACAGATCAAGGAAGAAGGCCCTGGCCGGCGCTGGCCCGGGCCGCTGGCGCTGGTGCTGGTCGGTCTTACGGTCGTGGGCGTTTCTGCCGTGCGGGGTCCGGCACAGGCCGGCGACAAGTTACCACAAGCAAAAGGCCTGTCCGCGAAATCCTCGGAGCCGCCTTCCCAGCCCGCGAAATTGTCGGCAGCGGCAGAACGGCCTCCGTTTGCCTACCTCTATTGTTCAGCCGATGCCGCGGGTTTCTTCGCCTTCCGCCCGTCCGCCTACATCGGCCGCGACCCGCGTATGAAGAAGCTTGCCGACGAAACCGATAAGGAACTTGCCGGATTCATGAAATCGATCGGCGGCCCGGAGTCCTTCCCCAAGATCGAAGAGATCGAGCAGGTCAGCGGCTGCATCTTTTTGAAGATGGATGCGAAAGCCCCCAAAGGCCAGCGTGGTACGCTGCTTGGCAGCCTGCTCACGCTGCGTACCACCGGCGCCTACGACTGGAAAAAACTTGTTTCGGGCATTGCCAGGAAGGTGACCGAGGTGCCGTGCCAGGGAAGCACGTATTACAAGGTGTCGGTTCAGGACTTCAAGAGCCGGGTCTTATTCGGCATCGTGGCCGAAGCCGCGTCGCGCAGCGACAAGTGCGTCTGCTTCTGCCAGCCTGACCCGCGCACCTTGCTGATCGGTTCCGAACAGCAGTTTCAGGAGCTGATCCGGGCCGGCCCGGCTGCCCGGCCTGCCTGGGCAGTGGCCGCCGGCTGGGAGCGCGTCGAGCATGACATTTTTGCCTGCGCCATTACCAATCAGGAGCAGCGCTTCTCGAAGTTGTGGCTGGTGTCACCGCCCGAGGAAGTCCCGGCGGAGGTCAACGCCGCGGTCGCGAAGGCCACGGCGGTCGTGTTCGGCCTCGACTACGATGGCGAGCTGCGCGGCGACCTGTTCACTCTTTGTTCGAACCAGCAAGACGCGATCACCGTGGCCCACACCCTGCTAAACTGGATCGCCAAGGGCCGGACGGTCGTCCAACTCGCGCTGGAGAAGTCCCCCGATGCCCGCATGCTCTCCGGCAAAAAGCTGCTGGAACAGATCACCGTCGGCCTTGAAGGCGGCGGCGCCGATGACCGGCAGGCTGTTGTCCATGCCCACGGGCACGTCAAGGTTAACCACGAGGACTTCTTCGACTTGATGTCCGCGGCGAAAGTCGAGGCGGTGGAAGTGAAAGGAAAATAGCGCCTACTTTCTAGTCACGCGAAACCGGTAAACCAGGGCGCGGCAGGCTGTCCGGTAGAGGCTGCCGTCCTGGTGCGCTTTTGCGGAAGGATGGGTCTGTGTAACGCAGCGCAAAGGAGTAAAGCATGGGCGCTCCTTTTCGAAGCCCGGACCACGGAGCGGTTCCTGTGAAGGACGAGCCAGCGGCATTGTCGAAGTCGTTTACCGATGTCAAACCCGCTTGCGAGCGCTTGCGAATACTGATTGTCGAAGACAACCGCGTTGCCGCGGACAGTCTGCGCGTGCTGCTGGAGTTGCTAGGGCACGAAGTTACCGTTGCTTATTCGGGGCCGGAAGGCGTCACGGCCGCACGAGCGTGCCAGCCCGAAATTGTACTTTGCGACATCGGCCTGCCGGGTTTTGTTCGACAAGTCTTTCGCCACAGCCCTGCGCGCCTACCTCGCTGCCCATCCGAAGAACCGCTACCTGTTTCAGACCCGCCTTGCCGGTCCCTTTACGACTAGGCGCGTTGAGCAGATCGTAAAGCGCTACGCCCTGGCGGCACGTACCGAGGGGAAGGGACTGAAGGCGATTGCCGGCTTGCTCGAAGCCGCCGGCATTCCCTGTCGAGGCGAGCACTGGCACCATACGACCGTTCGGTCGATCCTTCGCCGAGCCGGTCAGCTTGCCGAAGCGTCCTGAAGTGGGCGGATACTTATAGCCGGAAGTACAATTACGTCATGCATCTCCCCCGCTGTCCCGTCTGGCTCAGCGCTGTGTTATTCCTGGCGGTCATTGTCGGCGTCGGGCTCGTTTTGCCAGCCGGCATGATCGTTCTTCACAGCCGACAAGGCTATCGCGCCCGAGACGAGATTTCCGCAGCGTTTCGTGAGAAGTATCCGGAAATCGAGTTCCGTGGGGGTATGTCTGCCGAAAATCCAACGGTCTGTGTGACGATCTTCGGCGTGGATGACCGGGACAAGCCGCGCGAAATTACGCAATGGCTGAGCGAGTTCAAAACGACGCACAGGCTTGGCCCGGAGATTAGATTAACATTTGGCGAAAAGGATCTGTGGAACGATCCGGATGTCATCTGGATTAAGTAGTCTGGGTCACCGCGTGGCTGGCGGTACAATCCCCCTATGCGACTCCCCCCGCCGCCGTACTCTCTGGCTCAGCGCTCTTCTGCTCCCAATTATCGTCTGCGGTGTCTGGTTCGTCGCGCAACGAGGCCGGATCACGCAAGCGAATTTCGACAGAATTCAGATGGGGATGAGCCTGGCTGAAGTGTGCGCTCTCCTTGGAGAGCCGGGCGAAGACGGTGATTGCGCGTCAGGTTGGTGTTCCTGGTGCGATGGACGGAATTTCATAATTGTGTGTTTCGATCACGGCAAGGCGTTTCACAAGGAAGTCCATCTCGCGACCGTCTATGAAACCGTGACCTGGTACGCCAAGGAAGGCGCGGCGAATATCGGCGTGAAGTGGGACTAGCCGCGCCGGCAGACCGCCAGGATTTTAGCGACCGCGCGTCCCACGGCGGGGAAGCCGAGTGAAACGGTAAGGAGGCAGCCAAGGAGCAATCCGCCCAGGAAGAGTACGATAGCGTTCATTATAGTTCCTCCGTTGACACGGATTGAATCACCGCATTAGACAAGCGCTAGATGTAACGGACAAGGCCGCACTGCATCGGCTGCGGACTATGCGCCGACAACTGTCCATTTGGCAGCATTCGAATGGTCGAGGAGTCTTATAAGACAAACCCAGCTGCCCGCGAAATCAGCAACGTTGAGCGGTACAGGTGGCCGGACATCGCCCGGAAAGGCCACGACATGTGACTTGTGTAACGACGTGGTAGGTCCCGAGAATGACCCGAACTGCGTTGCCAGTTGTCCGCACGATGCTGCTTTCCGCTGGAACGCTGAGAATCTTTGGGAACGCATAAGGCAGCGGCAGGGATGACGGATCAATTTATGCGGGCCACGCCCACTACGAGGCAAGTGGGTAAAGTTCTTGCGCCACAATTGACTGCGAGAGAGGTGGACGAACTCGAAGGTGCCTTGCGATCAGGCGGCGTGTCAGGGTGATGTCGCGTCAATTCTTTCAATCTTCAAGTGAATAGCGCCGTCTACCGGCAATTCTGGGGCGACTATAGACGGGTTCTCGGTCATTGAAACTCGCGTCCTGGCCCCTCTATGTCAGCTTCGAGCCGACCCCTGTGCCCAGCTATCCGTAGAGTCGTCTGGTCATATCGTTAAGCCACATCTCTAACAGCATTCCGCTGCAAATGATATTCTCAAGATAACCGCGACAACAGCCTGGATTCGCGCTGGTTCGGGTTCGTGGAACGGTCGCGCGTTCTCGGTAAAGCTGAGGCGGTGGCCCTCTCGGTGAATCCGAGTCACCCATTACCAACCGCGCTGGCAGCGATTCTTCTCACGCCTGCCCTGAGCGCACGAGGCAGGCGGGATCGGGCCCGGACCTCGTGCCTCCCTCGCTCCCCAGGATGACGGCCTCTTGGCACCCATGCGCCAACCCGAGGGAGAATTCCAGCGCGTGATGCTGGGATTCTGTTATGGATGACACTGGCCCGTGCGGAAAGCCGGTTACGCGCACGTGTGCAGGTTTGATAAAACGGGGGCCGCACGAACCTGTCGGGCTGCTACTTCTTCTTGGATTCCAACTCCCCGATGAGTCTTTTGAAATCCTCCCGGTTGCAGATAGGGTCAAGGTCGGTGTCTTTCTTCATATGGGCGGCGTCTTTGTAGCCTTTCGCAACCGCCTGGCGCAGCAAATTCATGGCCTGGTCGGCGTAGCTTTTGACCAATTCCTTCCGCCTGGCTTCCGATAACTTCGGATCTTTCTCTGCGAGAGGAACACTGCGCGACAAGAAGCATGCAGCATCATAGCGATCACCGATCGGTTCAAAAACAAGTTCGGCAAGTTTCCGGGCCGTGTCGGCGGCCGCAGCATGGTCGCCGAGTCCCAGCAGGCTTGTCGAGAGTGTCTTCAGATTGTTGCGGTAGAACAGTCTATAGGTCACATGCTGCGCGTTTGCCTTCAGGGCCGCCTCGTGATGGGGCCTCGCCTGTTCCAGAAGTTCTCGTGCTGCGTCCCAATCGTTGACAGCGTTGCGGAGGATCGCCATGTTCCCCAGGGTCGCCGCCAACTCGTTCTGGAAGTCCGGCGCGCTCGGATGTTCGGCCGCCAGCCGTTTCTGCTCCTTGAGTGCCGCGTGGTATTCCCGTTCCGCCTCGTCGCGCTTCCCCAGATCCTTCAACAGAATGCCCAGGTTGTTGTGGCTACGGGCCAGCTCGTGGCGATATTGCGGCACCCGGGGATGTTCGGCCGCCAGCCGGTCCTGCTCCTTGAGCGCCGCGCGGTATTCCCGTTCCGCCTCTTTGCGCTTCCCCCGACCCGCCAGCAGATTGCCCAGGCCGTTATGGCTATGGGCTAAGTCCCGTCGATATTCCACCATCAGGGGTAGTTCGGCCGCCAGCCGCTCCTGCTCCGTAAGCGCCGCGCGGTATTGCCGTTCCGCCTCGTCGCGCTTCCCCAGACCCGCCAGCAAAGCGCCCAGGTTGTTGTGGCTATTGGCCAGGTCCCGGCGATATTCGGACTGCAGGGGATGTTCGGTCGCCAGCCGCTCCTGCTCCGTAAGCGCCGCGCGGTATTGCCGTTCCGCCTCGTCGGACTTCCCCAGACCCGCCAGCAGAATGCCCAGGCTGTTGTGGCTGCGGGCCAGGTCCTGGCGATATTGCGGCACCTGGGGAAGTTCGGCCGCCAGCCGTTTCTGCTCCTTGAGCGCCGCGCGGTATTCCCGTTCCGCCTCGTCGCGCTTCCCCAGACCCGTGACCACAGCTCCCAGGCTGTTGTGGCTACGGGCCAGCTCCTGGCGATATTGGGGCACCTGGGGATGTTCGGCCGCCAGCCGCTCCTGCTCCTTGAGCGCCGCGCGGTATTCCCGTTCCGCCTCGTCGCGCTTCCCCAGACCGTTCAGCAGATTGCCCAGGTTGCTGTGGCTACGGGCCAGCTCCCGGCGATATTGCGGCACCTGGGGATGTTCGGCCGCCAGCCGGTCCTGCTCCCCCAGCGCCGCGCGGTATTCCCGTTCCGCCTCGTCGCGTTTCCCCACAACCACCAGCAGATTGCCCAGATTGTTGTGGCTATTGGCCAGGCCCTGGTGATATTGCGACACCTGACGGTCTTCGGCCGCGAGGCGCTCGTACTCGGCGATGGATGCGGCAAAGGAGTCCCGGGCCGCTTCATGGAGTCCCAAACGCGCTTGCAGATAACCCATGCTGTAGTAGGCCTTCGCGGGCCGTGCGCGCTTGCTCTCCGCAACGGCCAGCGTCGAGGCGTATTGCTGATAGTACTCCAGGGCGCGTTCCAGGAACTGCCGTTGCTCCGGGCGCAGTTCCTTCTGCGTCTCCAGGAATTCGAGCGCCGCTTGCGACGTCATGTCCTCGATGGTCTTCTGGGCCAGTTCCGCTGCTGCTCCTTCGCGGGCATTGGCCTCGGCCAGGACGAGATTCTGCCGTGCCAACGCTCCCTTCTGCTGCTGGATCAAGAGCGCCAGGGTTGCCACAAAGACCAGCGCCAGCACCAGCCCTGCCGCGGCCGAGCCCACCATGGCCTGATGCTTTCGCATCCAGCGGGCGGCGCGCACCGGCCAGGACTCGGCGTAGACACTCACCGGCTCGTCCGCCAAGTAGCGCTGCACGTCTTCGGCCAGGTCGGGTGCCCTGGCATAGCGCTTGGCGCGCGCCTTAGCCATGGCCCGGGCACAGACGGCATCGAGAGCCACCGGCACGCGAAGACCCGCTGCGCGGGCGCGCGGGGTATCGCCGCTGACGATGCGCTGGAGCACCTGGGCGGTACATGGCCCCTCGTGCGGCGGGTGACCGGTGAGGATCTCGTACAGCATCGCCCCCAGGCCGTAGATGTCCGTGCGGGCGTCGATCAAGTCGAGCCGGCCTTCCGCCTGCTCGGGGGCCATGTAGGCCGGCGTACCCATTGGTACTCCAGCCTGCGTTGCGTCGCCTCGCACTTGCGTATCGATCCGCATGGCCGGCAGAGAGCCCTCCGCGGCCGCTTCGTCCACGAGCCGCGCCAGGCCCCAGTCGAGCAGCACCACCTCGCCGAAGCTGCCCAACACCACATTGTCCGGCTTCAGGTCCCGATGCACCACGCCCCGCGCATGCGCGTAGCCAACCGCCTGGCACACATTGACGAACGCTCCCAGCAAGCGCCGCAACTCCAGCGCATCGGACTTGCCTGTCTGCGCGCGTTCGTGGTAGGCAGCGATCGCCGCACGCAGAGTCTGGCCGCGAACCAGGCGCATGCAATAAAATGGCTGCTGGTCTTCCTGTCGGCGGCCCAGCTCGTAGACCGGCACGATGTTGGGGTGTTCCAGTTGGCCGGTGACCTGGGCTTCCTTGAGGAAGCGTCGCCAGGCCTCGGGATGCTGGGCTTGTTCCGGCTTGATCTCCTTGAGGGCCACATCACGGCCCAGGTCGTTGTCGCGGGCCACATAGACACGTCCCAGGCCGCCCTCGGCGTGCAACCGCGTGATCGAATAGCGTGACCGCTCGCGCGTGGGGGCATTCAACGTCTGGTCCAGGGTATGCACAAGCACATAGCCGGCCGCGGGCGGCAGACCGCTGAGCGACTTGCGTAGCTCGGGGTCGCCCGTGGCCCGAATCAGGTCGCGGACGCCGGCATCCGCCACCGCCCCCAGGGACTTGCGCACATCGCCGCCATGCCGCTGCAAATGCCGCTCGACACTACGCTCGATTTGCTGCTGCTCTTCGCCCGAGATCCAGCCCCGTTCCCGGAGCAATTCGGCCAGCGGGCTGCGCTTGCGCGTGGTCCAGGCAGCGCAAACCTCGGCGAACTGGTTGTTGTCGATGAAAGCCGATTGGAGAGCGAGGACTCCGAACAGGAGATTACGGTCCGTGTCCATCGGCGCTGCGGGTTTGGGCTGAGACATGGCGGTTATCATGGGTCAAGCCTCGGTCAAGGAATGAGCCGGCCATCATCTTTCTGATGCACCTTCATAACGTTGGCGAGCGGCTGCAGCAGCCCTTCGCGAAGTGCGGGGGGATGAGAAGGGCCGCGCCCCTCGACTCGGATTAAAGAGCGCGGCCCTCGTTGAAAAGGCAAAGTTAAAAATTCCTTGCAGGAGCGAACTGCAAAGGGCGCCGACCGGCGCGGGCGACTAACCTATCATTCGGCCTCGCATGCCACGCAAACTGGGGCGCGGAACGAGTCACGACGCCGGAGGAATCGTCAAGATGCCAGGCGAATGTGCGCGCCGGCGATACGCATCTCGCCCTGCGGTCAAATCCTCAGCACGTCGGCGGGGCGCTTCTTTTAACAGGACGACAACTCTGTCCAGGTTTGTGCTCCAGTCGTCGATATAGCACCACGAATCATAGGTGGAGTCCGGAGTTCCCCACTCCGGGCAAGTATTGCCCACGTACGCGCCCAGCCTCGGCAATCCCTTCTTCCGAGGGTAGGCGTAGCCTACCACGAGCTTGCCTGCGTACAGAGAAATCGTTGCTTTGCTCGTGTGGATGGTCAGTTCGGGCAGGAGA
>DASZFN010000825.1:0-9297 GCA_035939715.1 Gemmataceae bacterium
GACCAGATCGACCTCGAAGAAATTGGTCGCCCGTGCGTGCGCCTGGCGGCTGTAAAGGCGCCACAGCCTGCCGTTGGTCACGACGATCCAATCAGCAATACCCTCGTCGAGCGCCGTCACGACGCAGGCGCCGGGATTCTCCTCGGGCGTGTCGGTATCACTCAGGTCTGGGCCGTCCAGCCAGCGGTCCCAGGCGTAGACGAACGCGGCCGTCAAGGGTCGGGCAGGTGAGCCGCCAACGGAGCCGCCTGCCGCCACGGAGTGAAGGAGATAGTCGGGCTTGGTCTGATCGGTCTTGCTAGGGCGGTGGACGGTGGGCTTGTAGCCAAGCTTCTTGAAGAGCGGTTCGAGCAACTGGGTGCGAAGCGTGTCCTTGTCCTTGCCGGCCCAGCGCGCCTGGGCGTCGCGCAGCAGATCGCGCACGAAGGCGAACATTTCCGACGGGTTGTCCCGCCAGGCTGGATCTTCGCGCAGGCGGTCGCGTAAGAAATGGTCGGAGAACAGCCCGCGGTTCTGGAAGTATTCCTCGGTATAGGCCGCCGCGTCGAAAACGCTGCGCAGCTTTTCGAATTGCTCCAGGGCGTCCGGGCACGTCCAGGTAAAGCGCCGCAGGGTGCGCAGGTCGAGCCGGGTCGGGGTGCGGCGGTTGACGCTGATGGTCTTGGGAACGACCTGGATGCGCTCGCCGCCCGCCGGTCCTTTTTGCTCGCGCTTCCGCTTATCGAGGAGCACAAATTCGAGCGTGTCGAAATCGGAAGCCAGGATGAGCAGGTGGTCGATGGTGCTCTTGCCAAGGACGCGCACCAGGTCATTGCGGACCTTCGCCGTGAGCGACTTCGGCTGCGCGAACACCACGCGGAGGAATTGCTCGGGATCTTCGGAAAGAAGCTCGATCCGCTTGATGGCCCCGGCGGACTCGCCCGACAGTCCCACCGCCTCGGGGGAGAGCGAGGCGCGATCGGCGGTGTCATAGCCCAGTCTGGCCAGAAACGCCGTGACGGCGTCGGCGGAAGCGAGTTCGACGATTTCCTTCGGGGTGACGTCGAGATCGGTCGTATGCGGCACGTGCCTTTCTCCAAGCTGGATCGAAAAGCCATTGTAGCACGGCCGAAGCGCGGGCAAGGCTCTCTCAATCACGGTAGGCGGGCTTGGCGTTCGTTAACTCCATCGCGATTGCCGCAGCTTCAGTTCCGTCTCAGAAGAGTTCCAATTGTTTCGTCCCGTCGGCACGGGCCAAGGGAACCTGTTTCACCGAGTCGTCTGCCAACAGGAGTCCGCCGCAGCGGTTAATCAACGTGACCAACTCAGGACCGTGAGCAAGGACCGCCTGGGCCAGGTACCGTGGGGCATGCTGACAGGCGCAAGACTTGCGCAGGTGGACAAGGCAATGCGCGCACTCTTGGGGTTGTAAGAGCTTGCGGTAGGCACAGGCGTTCGAGGGGAACAAGGCGGAAGGCATGGCACGATAGGACAAGTTTGAATCGGCTCAGGTTCTGTTCTCTTCGGGATTTATGCAACGGCCATCTTCCGTCCAGCGCTCGTCAGGATCTAGGCCGTCCATAAGCGTCGTGTCCCACAGCTTGCGTTCGGCCAAATGCTCGGACCACGCTTCCGAGTCGCGCTGCAGCTCAGCATAACCGGCATTTACTTGCTGCAAGAACAGCTTGCGGGAGTACGCGTCGAGAGCTTTGTCCAGTACGTCAACTTCATTCTGGCCAGTCTTGTTGGCCAATTCCCTTAGAAGCTGGCGCGATGCTTCGCTGATGGGAACCGTTGGCGCTGACATGATCGCTTTACCTCCTCATTCACCGGCCAGTATACCAACAACGACCCACCGAAGATAGTGGATTGGGCCCGCGGGCGGATTGGCCTCACCAACGCGCCAAAGAAGGTCACGACGTTGTGGAGGACTTGGCCAGCGAAGAATCCGGCATGCGAACCTACAAGGCCCGGCATCTCCTGGCCGAAATTTGCCGCACGCAGGGGCGTTTCATCGAAGCCGAGATACACTGGCGTATTGCCGTCGCCGAGCGCGGCGATTATGAGCCGGCCTGGCACGGTTTGGCGGAACCCTATCTCCGCCAGGAACGCTGGTCGGATCTGGAGTACCTGCTCGAGAAATTGGAAGGACAGGGAATCGCACTCGGCAAAATCGGTTGGATACGCGCGCGCGGACTGGTTCAGCGGAAAGAATACCCGAGCGCGCGGCGCGCCCTGGAGCGCGTGATCGCCCAGGACGGACAGGCGCTTGGGCCCCGCGTGCTGCTCAGCCAGGTGCTGCTGCAAGAAGGCCGGGACTGGGAGGCAGCCGAGCGCGCCTTGCGCGATGTGCTGAGCGTTGATCCCCATCATGCCGAAACAAAACATAACCTCGGCGTCCTGCTGCGCCGCCTCGGTCGCGAGCTTGCCACAGTTTAGACGGCTGATGCTGAAGCATTGAATTCAAGCCGATTCGGTTGCGCCGGCCAGCAAGCGCTCGTGGCGTTCCTCCTCGTCGGCCCGTCCTGCCAGTGGTCAAGGCAACAAAAGCACGAACAGACACCCCGGCTTTGCCCTTCGTGTCTGTTCGTGCTCTTCGCGGCTCGCGCAGGAGATTCTTAGTTGCTCCGTTTCTTGATCTCCTCCTCCAGGCTGCCCACCTGCTGGATATTGCGGCTGATCACTTTGCCGTCCCTGTCCACCAGGAACAGATTGGGCAGCACCATGACGCCGTACTGTGTCGCCAGCGGGCTTTCGAGACCGCCCGGCTGGAAGAGATGAATGCCGGGCGCGGGGGTGCGCGCCAGGAAGGCCCTGGCTTCCTCGACGGCATTGTCGAGGTTGACACAGACCAGTTCGAGTCCCGCGCCCTTGTTGGCGTAGTTGTCGAGCAATTGCTTCAGGACGGCAAAGTCGCCGACGCAACGCTCCTTGTTCCAGCTCGCCCAGTAGTACACGACCACCATCTTGCCGCGCACCTGGCTGATGTTGAAGGTAGCGCCGTCGAGCGTCGGGCCGGCCAGTTCCATGATTTTGCCTTCCAGATCCAGGCGGCGCAAGGCGCCCTGGGCGCGGGGCGTGAGGGCGTTGTCGGCAAAGTCCTTGACGAGCCGCTCGTACCACTTGCGGGCCTCAATTTCCTTGTTCACTAACTCGCTGACCATGCCAAGCTGCATCAAGGCTTCAGGCGCGTCCTCGGCCTGCGGATAGGTCGAGACGAACTTCGTCAAGCGGGCCAGCCATTCCTCCTGCACCTTGGCGAGCTCGGGAGAGGGCCTGGCCATGCGGGCGGCGTTCTCGGCCTGCATCTCGCGGAAAGTGATGAACGCCGCCAGGCTGGTGCCCGGGACCGACTTGACAATCTGATCTTCGAGCCGGACCAGGCGCTCGTGGGCGGTCCTGTCGCCGTCCGGGCTGTTCTGCGCCGCCGCACTCAGACAGTCGGCGATTTGTCGAATCCATTGCTCGCGCTCCTCGGACTTGACCTTGGCCACGATCTGCTCGAGCAAGTTGGCGCGCGTCAGGTTGTACTCGACGATTGGCCCGCTCATGCCCGGCGCGGAACTCTTGGGCGCGCGGGCGTCCAGGTCGCGAAGCTGATCGAGCAGCGGCTGCAGGGCCGGATCGATGGAGGCCGTGGTCGTGTCCCCGCTGCCGTCGCCGAGCGTCGGCGCGTCGATGAGCCGCCAGGTCAGGCCGACCTTGATCATCTCGCCGGCCTGGAGCCAATCATTTTTGCCGTTGGTGTCGCAGAGGATGGTGCCGCGCGTGTATTTGATCAGGTCCTGCTTGGTGCCCAGCACGTCCGCCGACAGGCACTGCGGCGCCGCGGTTTCCAGGTGGACCCAGCGGGTCTTGTCATTCAGATTGGTTGCCTTGGCGAGGATGTCCTGGAACTTGTTGTAGGCCTGCTTCTGCAGGTCGCGGATGCGCGCCGCCTCGCCGGCGGGCAGACCCAGGCCGGTCATCTCGGCTTCGGTGAGAAAGAGCGCCTGGATGCGAGCGAAGTCGCGCGTGATAACGGCCTGAACAATCTCCTGACTGACCTCTTCGGCTGAGATCATCTTCCAGGAGTCGATCTTGTGATCGTGATTGATATCGACGCCCCATTTCATGCCGCCGCCGTTGAGCCAGCGATATTGGTCCGGTTCGCCGTCGAGGTTGGAATCGATTTCGCGGTAGACTTCCACGCCGTCCTTGTAATAGCTCCATATGTGCGGCTTGTTATCGCCCTTGCTGTCGACCAGGCGGCGGAGCGGGCGGCCCTGAGGATCCAGCAGCAACCAGACGCCGCCGCCGCGCGGGTTGGCCGTCCAGCTTACCCGGCAAGAAGCCATTTCCGGCTCGCTGGGCGTGCTCAGGACAACACCCTCTTGCCTGGGCCGGTACTGGAGAATCTGAGCCGGGGTTGCCGCCAGCGCCGCGCCCGCCCAGAGCAGCAAGCAGCCCGCCGTCAAACCCGCAGCCGCGCGTGCCTTCGTCATCGGAGTCTCCTTTCGGCCCGGTCCGTCTTTGTAGTCTGTGGCCAGGATTTGACTATCGACTACGGACGACGGACCCAAATTGGTCCCTGGTTATTTTCGGCACATGCAAGCGTGCTAATTCAACACAAAGACCGAAAGCGCGCTGCTTCGCGCAGAGGAGATAGACAAAGCACAGCCCGCAAAGTCCCCGCGGTCTGCCTCACGATCATTCCTCGCCGGCGTGGCGTGAACAAAACAAATGCGCAAATCGTATTGCATCCGGCGCTTGCCTAGCTTGACCACTTTTTGGGGTACCGCTATAATTTTTGCAGCGCGGAAGAGTATTAACGGATTAAAGAGCGCAACCGGCAAGAAACCGAGAGGCTGTCCGAAAAGGGAACGGGATCCCGGATTCGGAGCGACAAGATTTAAGCATCGGCCTCTGAGTGGAAGGTGGTCCAGATAAGGCTGGGCGGCCGGTTTCGCCTCGGCAAGCAATGGATGCGGCATGCCAGGGAGGGCATCGCATGACGATCGACAGCCGGTTTGGCGGGGTCACCTCCGCGGGTGGTGTTCCCCTCATTGAGGATCTGCTCTCCTCACTCGTCGAGAGCCACTCGCAGGTACGACGCTCCTCGACCGGTTGTTGCTTTGCGGCCGATTCGTCAGGCCGTTTGGCCGGTGACGCTCTTAACGGACGGACAGCTTCCCTCGCATCCTAAAACGATGGTTTGTAGTGATGGATAGGGCTGCATGGGTCAGCCTGGCTCTGTCGCTTTTGTCTTTCCTTTCCTGCAACGCGGGTGAGCCCTTGGCGGACGACCGGGTAGCCCTGATCAAGCAGGCCAACGACATCGTGGACGTCGTGGGCGCCTATGTTGCTTTGCGGCAGGTGGGCCAGAAATTCAAGGGGCTGTGCCCCTTTCACGACGATCACCGCCCCTCTTTCGACGTCGACCCGCGTTACCAGAGCTTCCGCTGCTGGTCGTGCGGCAAGCACGGCGACGTCATTTCTTTCATTCAAGAGCACGAGCGGGTTGATTTTCGCGAAGCGCTGGAGTTGCTGGCGCGCCGGGCCGGAATAACTTTAGAAAAAAAGACTGCTTCCCCGCAAAATCGCGGCCGCGCCTTTATGCTTGATGTAATGCGCTGGGCGGCAGACCTGTACCACCGCTGCCTGCTGGAAGCGCCGCTGGCGGACGGCGCCCGCCGCTATCTAGGCGAGCGCGGACTGCTGGGCGATACGGTGCGCCGTTTCAGCCTGGGGTTTGCGCCCGGCAATGGCGACTGGTTGGTTCAGCATGCCGCCAATGCCGGAATTGCCGACGAGCTCCTGGTGACGATCGGCTTGATCGCAGCGCGCAAGGAGGGCACCGGCCATTACGACTTCTTCCGCGACCGGGTGATGTTCCCGATTCGCGACGGCCGCGGTCAGACCATCGCCTTCGGCGGGCGGATTCTGCCGACTTCGCCCGCAGCGGCGACGACAGGAAAGTACATTAACTCGAAGGAAACGCCGCTCTTTACCAAGAGCGATCATCTGTATGGTCTGGATCAAGCGCGTCTGCCCGCTGCCAAGGCCGGCTTCATCGCGGTGGTGGAAGGCTACATGGATGTGCTCATGGCGCACCAGGCGGGCATCGCCCAGGTCGTGGCGCCCCTGGGCACGGCGGTGAACGCCCGGCACGTGCAGAATCTGCGCCGCGTCGGTGTGCCGCGCGTGGTGTTAGTATTTGATGCCGACGCCGGTGGTCAGACGGGAGTCGATCGCGCCCTGGAAGTCTTTGTAAGTCAGGACGTGGAGCTGGCCGTCGCGGCCCTGCCGGAAGGACTCGACCCGTGCGATTTGCTGGTGCAACAGGGAGCCGAAGCTTTTCGGGCGGTCCTGGCTGGGGCCGTGGACGCCCTGGAATTCAAGTTGAATCAGGTGGCGGCGCGGGAGGCCGCCTCGGGAATTGAAGGGCGGCGCCGCGCCGCGGATGCCGTGCTCGGCGTCATCGCCCTGGCCCCGGAAATGGCGGGCTCGGCCGGCGCCATCAAGCAACAATTGATCGTGACGCGTATCACCCAACGCCTGGCACTCAAGGAGGAGAGCGTATGGGCAAGATTGAAGGAATTGCGCTGGCAGGCTCGGAGCCGCGAGCGCAAGAACGCGGGCCCGGCAAGCAGCGCGCCTGCCGCAGTGCCGAACCCGCCGGCGCCCGAAGAGAAGGAGCTGCTGCAGGTGCTGCTGGCCGAGCCGGCCCTGGTGCGTGTGTCGGCCGCCGAGATCCACCCCGGGCAGATTCAGCACCCGGCGACGCGGGAGCTGATCCAGGGGTTGTATGATTTGCAGGCCGAAGACGCCGGGCTGGCGCATGTGCCGGCCGAGAGAGCGTTCGAGATGCTCCGGGCGCGTCTCGAGGATTCGCGCCTGGCCACGCTGGCTCTGGAGATGCGTGCCATCGGCCTGCAACAGCCGGACCGGCAAACCTGGTTGCAGCGCATTGTTGAGGAATTCCAGCGCAAGCACCGGACCGAGCCGGCACGACAGGAGATCAAGAACCAATTGCGCGGCGTCGCGGATGACTCCGCCGCCCTGGAGCTGCTGCGCCGGCTCCAGACTGCGACATGATCGGGCTTGTGGCGGCAAGTTTTCAACTTGCCGGAAGTGTTCGGACAGGTTGGAAACTTGTCCCCACAAGCAACGGATGGACCCAAGGCATAATCAGCAGAAGTATGGCGCGACCAGGAAACGCCTTCGCGCGCAGCTTCTGCATGGTGCGAAACTCACGAGGGTCGAGGCCAGGGCAAAAAAAAAGAGAAAGCACCCCTTTCTCATTTTGCCTTTGTCCTTTATCCTTGCGATACGTGAGGAGGGCTTTGATGGATTTGAAAATGGACGAAGGCCTGAAGACGTTGCTCGATTCGGGCAAGGATAAAGGCTACCTGACTTATAGCCAGGTGAACGATTATTTGCCCGACGACGCCGTCAATCCCGAGAAGCTCGACCAGCTTCTGCTGGTGCTCGAGGAGCACGGCATCGAGTTGATTGATGAGTCCGAGGCCGAGGAGCGCGAGGCCGGCCCCGCCGCGGGCGCCCGCGAGGAAGACGCCACGGCCGAGATCGACCTGAGCTTCATTGAGGAAGAGGACACGCGCCGCATCGACGATCCCGTGCGCATGTACCTGACGCAAATGGGATCGATCCCGCTGCTCAAGCGCGAAGAGGAAATCGCGCTGGCCAAGAAGATTGAAGTGACGCGCAAGCGCTTCCGCCGCAAAGTGCTCGAATGCGATGGGGCTTTGCGGCAGGTGGTCGACACGCTGAAGCGCGTGCATATCGGCGAGCTGCCTTTTGACCGCACGGTCAAGGTCTCGCTGACGGAGAACCTGGAGAAGGACAAGATCCTCCAGCGCATGCCCCATAACCTGAAGACGCTGGAGTTTCTGCTCGAGCAAAACGATCGCGACTTCGAGCAGATCGTCGATCCGCGCGTCAGCGAGGACGACAAGCGCGGTCTGCGGCGCACGCTGCGCCTGCGCCGCCGCAAGGCGGTCACGCTCGTGGAAGAGCTCAGCATCCGCACGCAAAAGGTCCAGCCACTCATGAAGAAGCTGGAGCAGATCTCCCTGCGCATGAATGAGCTGGTGCGCGACATCGAGGACATGAAGGGCAACCGGGCCCTCAAGGAAGATCGCGCCAATCTCGAAAAAGAGTTGCGCGACCTCATGATGATGACCCTCGAGGAGCCCGCCGGCCTGCACAAGCGCGCGGAGATCGTCAAGAAACGCTTCGCGGAGTACGAGCAAGCCAAGCGCGAGCTGTCGGGCGGCAACCTGCGCCTGGTTGTCAGCATTGCCAAGAAATATCGCAACCGCGGCCTGAGCTTCCTCGATCTGATCCAGGAGGGCAACACCGGCCTGATGCGCGCCGTGGACAAGTATGAATATCGCCGCGGCTACAAATTCAGCACCTACGCCACCTGGTGGATTCGCCAGGCCATCACCCGCGCCATTGCCGACCAGGCGCGCACCATCCGCATCCCGGTGCACATGATCGAGACGATGAGCAAGCTGCGCAACGTCTCGAAGAAGCTGCTCCAGGAAATGGGCCGCGAGCCGACGATCGAGGAGACCGCCCGCGCCGCCAACATCAGCGTCGAGGAGACGCGCCGCGTGCTCAAGATCAGCCGGCATCCGATCAGTCTCGACCGGCCCGTGGGCGAAAGCGAGGACAGTTACTTTGGCGACTTTATTGAAGACGACAGCGCCGAGTCGCCGGTCAGCGCCGCCACCCAGGAGATGCTCAAGGACAAGATCGAGCAGGTCCTGAAAACGTTGACCTACCGGGAGCGCGAGATCATCAAATTGCGTTACGGACTCGGCGACGGCTATACCTATACCCTGGAGGAGGTGGGCCGCATCTTCAAGGTGACGCGCGAGCGTGTCCGCCAGATCGAAGCCAAGGCGGTGCGGAAATTACAGCACCCGGTACGCAGCCGCCAACTCGAGGGCTTCCTCGATGGCGGGGTACGCCGCTGAATGAACGCACGAAACCGCCGGTCTTAGAGACCGGCGGTTTTTTTTGCTAGACAGAGGTCAGTAGCCGGTAGTCAGTAGTCGGTAGCCGCGGGCTACTGGCTACTGGCTACTGACCGGTCAAGAAGGAGAGTGTTACGATGGCCGGTCCGGCTACTGTGCTTCGCGAGATCCACCGTTTGCGAAAGGACGCCCGCACCCTTCAGGATGAAATCGAGCGCGTGCCCCGAATGCTGAAAGCGCAACAAGCCAAAATCGTCCGGCAGGAGGAGGCCTTGCGGGAAGCGCAGGAAGTGCTCAAAAGAGCCAAGCTGACAACCCATGAAAAAGAATC
>DASZFN010000826.1:0-12059 GCA_035939715.1 Gemmataceae bacterium
ATCGCGGCTACGGGCTGGGCGTCCCGCTCATTGGCACTCTCGTGCGCACGACGGCCACCCCGGCGCACCTGTTCTATCCCAAGGACGTCAACTTCCCGGTCAGTGCGTTTTTCCAGTTCGAGGGTGGCATCGCCGATCTCGCCACACAGCACTCCGGCAAGCTCGAACTCTATAACCCCCTCGCCGTGCAGACGGTTCAGATCAAGGGCAGGCCGATCCCACTCGAGACCGACCTGAGCACGCCGCTGGCTTACTTCCTGTCGCGCACCGACCTGAACGGCGTCGAGTACGAAGGCTTCCTGAGCGCCGACAAGCTCACCAAGCGCACCGGCATCTACATGCTGGAACCTTACCAGCCGGGCAAGATTCCGGTGATCATGGTGCACGGCTTGCTGTCCTCGCCGTTGACCTGGGCGCCGCTGTTCAACGACCTGCGCGCCGACCCCGTCTTGCGTGAGCGCTTCCAGTTCTGGTTCTACCTCTATCCCACCGCCAACAGCTACCTGGTCACCGCCGCCGACCTGCGGCAGACGCTGGCCGACCTGCGCGCCGAACTTGATCCGCACCATGCCGACGCCGCCCTCGAGCAGATGGTGTTCGTCGGCCACAGCATGGGCGGCCTGGTGTCGCGCTTGATGACCACGGACAGCGGCGACGATTTCTGGCGGCAAGTGAGCAGCCAACCGTTCGCCACGCTCAAGGCGGCGCCCGAGACCCGCGATGAACTGCAGCGCGTCTTCTTCTTTCAGCGTGTGCCGTCCGTGGCGCGGGTCATCTTCCTGGCCACGCCGCATCATGGCTCCAGCCTGAGTCCGTCCCCGCCCGGCCGGCTGCTGGCCAAGTTCATCAGCCTGCCCAAGCAACTGGTGTACGCCGCCCGGGATGTGAACGTGGAAAACCCGCAGCTTCTGTCCGCATTCAAGAACGGCAATTTGCCCAATAGCATCGACCTGCTGGCGCCGCATGCCCCGGCCCTGGAGCTTCTTGCCGCACGACCCCGGCCGACGGCGGTCCATTATCATTCGGTCATCGGTGTTCTGCCTTACAGTAGCTGTCTGCTGGAAAAACTACTGCCGGGCGGCTCCAGCCGCGAAGGCACCGACGGCGTGGTGCCCTTCGACAGCGCTCATCTCGAAGGGGTTGATTCCGAGATTGTCGTGCCGGCGGACCACTTCCACGTACACCACCACCCCGCCGCGGTTGCAGAGGTGCGGCGGATTCTCCTGCAACATTACGCACAAGTCAACGCCCCGGATGTGATACCGGCTGCGACAACCATGTCCTCGGAAACAAGATAGTCCTTTTGAGGACTCCTCGACTGCCAAGATCTTACAGTCCTTTGGCAGTCGCCTCTTGAGACTTAAATATCTTTTGCATAGTGATTTAAGGCACGTCCAGGAGTCAACTACCAAACTGCCAAGAGGATCAGGGGCGGACGGTTCATTGCGCTAGCGTGCACGCGTCTGAGATCAGGCGCGAATCAACCTGCACTCTTAGCCAAGAATTGGCGAGATTTTTCTTTACTATTCTAGCCAAACTATCCATTTTCTATATCACCAGCTTAGCTAATTCGTTTATTCGACTCAGTTTGACAACTCTTGAATTGGGAGGACGGGTAATGAGGAAGCTGATGGTAGCCGGCTTGCTGCTGGCGGGATTGTGTGCCTTCGCGACTCCGGCGCAAGCCCACGGCCGGCGCCATGGCGGTTGCGGCGGCTGCGAATCGGAATGCGCTGCGCCCTGTGCCGCCCCGTGTGCTCCGCCGGCTCCGCAATTCGTCGAGAAGGTGGTGACCTGCTACCGGACCGAGTGGAAGGAGAGAGAGGTCACGTGCACGGTGAACCGCATGGTCCCCCGTGAAGTGGTCAACAAGCACACCTACACCGTCTGCGTGCCGGTGTGGACGGAAGAGAAGCGGACGATCACCGAATACAAGAGCGTTGCCAAGGTGGTCGAGAAAGAAGTGACCGTATGTCACCGGGTTCCTGTGGAAACTCCCTGCGGCGATTGCGGCGGCTGCGACGACGGCTGCGGCCGGCGGCGCCACCGGCACCGGGGCCATCGTGGCTGCGGCGACTGTGGCGGGTGCGAAACGCCGTGCAACATCGTCACGGAAGTAAAGAAGGTCCCGTGCACCGTCTACGAATGCGTTCCCGTGAAGCGCGACATCATGGTCAAGGTCTGCCACACCAAGCAGGAGCAGAAGACCGTGGAGACCAAGTGCACCGTTTGGGAATGCAAACCTGAGGTCGTCAAGAAGAAGGTCCCGTACTGCGTGCAGGTCCCCTATCAGACCACCGTCAAGGTTCCGGTCTGTGAGACGACCTGCGAGTCGTGCGGCTCTTGCTGCGGCGGACGCCATCACCGCGGCCACCGGCACCACCGCGGCGGCTGCGGCTGCTAGCAATACCTTTTGTTGGCGATTGTCATGGTCATTGGTCATTAGTCATTCGCCAAGCGAATGACTAATGACCAATGACGAATGACCCGTTTTTTATGCTGCTTGTCGCGAAGCGGCTGTTGCAGGCGTCTCCAGGACGTCGTTCAGAAATGTCATCATTTCCTCTTCAAAGCGACGCGGATTGAAGGCTAGAGCCTGCCGGCGCGCGGCGCTCGGCGAGAAATCGTACGCGCCTGATTCGCACATCTCCATGGCGGAAGCCAGACAATCCACGCTCTGCTCCTCAAACCACAGACCCGTCGGCTCGCGCCGGCTTCCGGGTGGGACAACCGTTTCCGACGCTCCGCCGCGGCCGAAGGCAAGCACCGGGGCGCCGCAGGCCTGCGCCTCCACAGGCACGATGCCGAAGTCTTCCTCGCCGGGAAACAGCAGGGCCCGGCAGCGGCGATAATGCGCGCGGATGACCTCGTCCGGCTGCCAACCCAGGAAGTGAATGCTCGGCCCGGCCAGCGCCCGCAGACGCCTCTCATCCTGACCGCCGCCGATAATGACCAGGCGCCGGTTCATTCGCTTGCAGGCGGCGATGGCCAGGTCGAGCCGTTTATAGGGCGCGAACGCCGACACGGCGAGGTAATAATCTTCGCGCGGCGTCCTGGCCGGACAGAAGAAATCAGTGTCCACGGGCGGATAGATCACGGTGCTGGTGCGCTGGTAGCACTCGGCAATACGCTCCTGCACCGTGCGGCTGATGGCCAGGAAATGCGTGACGCGCTCGGCCGTCTGCCGGTCCCATGCACGCAGGTGTTGCAACAGCCAATCGATCGCCCGCGACTTGAGCCGGCCGAATCGGTCCGCGCCGAAATAGGCCTGGCGCTGGTGCCAGGCATAGCGCATCGGCGTGAAACAGTAGCAGACGTGCGGCACGCCCCGAGGCGGCCGGGCGGCCTTGGCGACGCAGTGGCTGAAACTCAGCACCAGGTCGCAGGCCGGCAAGCGCCAGCTTGCCGCCGCCGCCGGCATGACCGGCAAGAGATACCGGTAGTAGCGCCCAACCGCAGGCAAGCGCTGCAGCAAGCTGGTATGCAACGGCCGCCGTTCGATGACCGGGCTGACCGAGCCGCTGCCATGCAGCAAGGTGAAGAGCGGCGCCCGCGGCCAGCGGCGGCACAGCACCTCCAGGCATTTTTCGCCGCCGCGCATGCCCGTCAGCCAATCGTGAACGAGCACAACGCGCGGCTCTCCCTGTGCATCCATGCACTCCCTCCCGGCACGGCGATTTCTATCGATCAGGCAGCGGGCAAGTCTATCGCGATTGCGGGAAACTGCAAAGGCGATTTCCGCCTGCGCCGACGAACGGCCACGTCATTGCTTGCTTTCGGTCTCCAGGTGGAAGCGGTGCAGTCAGCAGGACCTTCGCGACTAATTTGGTCCGGCTGAATTCGCAACCCTAATCGCCTGTGCTGAGACCCGGGCTCGATCAGGGCATTTTCCCGCCCAGCAGGGCGCTCTCCTCAAAAACGGCATGATTGACGACCGTGCGCTGCGCCGAAGTGTAGACGACATGGATTTTGCCGTCGCGCGTCTGGATGGCATAAGGATAGGCGAAGTCTCCCGGTCCCTCGGCCAGGTTGCGGCGATAGGGATAGCTTTTGTCCTGGTCCAGCGAAAGAGCCGCGGTCAGCGGTGTTCGCCGGTTCATGCTGTCGTTGTAGATGAGGAGCAGATGCCCGCTGCTGAGGCGCAGAAAATCGACGGCGGCGTTGGGATTGGGGAAGACGGCATCGGCGCCCGCGCTCCAGGTTCGGCCGCCGTCGCGCGATTCGGCGCGCACCAGGTAACCGTCCTGCCGTGGCTTGTAATCGCCGCCGCGGCGGCAGTAGCAAACCAGGCGCTGATCCGTAATGGCGGCCACAGCCGGCTGCAGATTGCCGAGCCGCGACTCGATGCGGTTGCTCTCGTGCCAGCGTTTCGCGCGCACCTCGTAACGCAAGAATAGCGAGCGGGTGTTCGGCGCTACCCATTCCGGGTCATTGCCGGTCTCATGATAGATCGGCAGCAGGTAATCGCCCCCGGCCAGCACGATCGGCTTGGCCCGCACCATCGTCCCCGCTTCCGTGGTAAGCGCTTGCGGCGCGCTCCAGGTTTTGGCGGCGTCGCGGGAAGTCCGCAGCACAATGCGCGACGTCGACCAGGTCGCGCCCGGACGCACCACGCTGAATAGCCAGACGAGCCCATCCGGCGCTTGCCAGACCACGGCGTTGCCTTCAGGCCATTTCGGCGGCGGGCCGATGCGCTCGGGCCTTGACCAGGTCGCCTCGCCCTGGCGGCGCCGTGCGCCGTAAACTCCCGAGTCGCTGCCGTATTCTCCGGAGCCGCCGTAGTACGCCAGATACAGGTCGCCATTCTGCAACTCGGTGATCGAGGCGGGATGCTTGTACTTGCCCGGTATCTCCGGCCCGAAAACGCGCTCGGTCGTGATAGGCGCATCGGCCGGCAAGCAAACGCCGGCAACCAGCGACAGACAGAAAGCATGGACCATAGAAGGAGCTCCTCAACGTGCTGGCTTGCGCAGCCGCCATAGCCAATAGACAGGCAAGCCCAGGAGGGCAATGGCCAGCCCAATGGCGCTGTTCAAGAACGAGGAATAGAAGAGGCCGGCGAGCACGGCCAGGTTCACTCCCACAAACAGCAGCGTCGTCAGCGGATGTCCCGGCATGGACGCGTCCGCCAGGTTTCCCAGCTTGGCGTCGCGACGGCGAATCCGGAACAGGCTCAGGGCCGTCAACGACCAGAAGACCATCTCGACCGACATGATGTAGTTGACGATCTGCTGAAACGTGCCGGATACGGCTATGACGATGGCAAACAGTCCCTGCAACAGAATGGCGACGACCGGAACGCGCGTCCGCGGATGGACCCAGGCAACGCTCTTGAAGAACAGGCCATCGCCGGCCATGGCGAAATAGACGCGCGGCGAGGTCAGCGTCGCCTGGCTCAGAAAGCCCAGCGCCGAGATAGCGATGCCGACTGAAATCAAGGCAGCGCCGACATCGCCGAGCGCCAGCCGCATTACGTCGGACGCGGGATGCTCGGTTACGGCCAACCTGTCCGCGCCCAGCGCGTTCAGGCAAACGAAGTTGACTGCTACATAGAGGACGATGACACCGCTCACGCCAAGCACCAGGGCCTGGGGGAGTGTTCGCGTCGGTTCGCTCACCTCACCGGCTATGAACGTGGTGGTGTGCCAGCCGCCGTAAGCGAAAAAGACGGGCACCATGGCAGCGGCAAATGCCGCCACGAGTTGCCAGTCGCCCGGCAGCGCTGCGCTCCGGGCGCCGGTTTGCGCGATCTCTGCAAAACCGGGCGCGGCCGGCGCCAGTCCATGCACGAACAGCAGGCCGCAGACTACGAGCATGAGGATCGCCGCAATCTTCAGGGCCATGAAAATGTTCTGCGTGGTGCCGGCGGCGCGCACGCCGGTGCAGTTGATGAGCGTGAGAATGCCGATGGCTGCTGTGGTGACCACGGCACCGGCGGCAGGGGCATCGGCGCAGGCGATCAGGGTTCCGCCCAGAATGTCGTACTGACCATGAAGCACCAGCCAGCCGCCCGACAACTGCAGCAGCTCGAGAAAATAGCGGGCGAAGACGACCGCCACCGAGGCCATGCCGCCGGATTGCACGACCCAAAGCAACGACCAGCCATACAAAAATGCCAGGGCCGGATGATACGCCTCCCGCAAAAAAGCGTACTGGCCACCCACCTGAGGCCGCCGTCGCGTTAGCTCCGCATAAACCAGGCTGCCGGCCAGGGCGACCATGCCGCCCAGTAGCCAGGTGCTCAGAATGAGGGCTGGGCTGTGCACCAGGCGCGCGACCACGTGCGGCACGACAAAGATGCCGCTGCCGATGACGGAGCCCATCACCAGCATGGTCACATCGAACCGGCCGAGGCGGCGCGCCAGGCTGGGTGTGGCTGCGCCCGGCGGGCCGGCAGCAAGGCTCTCGGCGTCTTCAGGTTGCATGGACAAGGTAATGCCGGTCTCTTCGGGCTTCCTTCGGAGCTTTTGTTTCGCGAGCGGGAACGATTATCTCAATATGTTTACTGAGAAACAACCGCCTCACGCACGGAATTCTTTGCGCCCGCGTTCTCGTTCCTAGGCTCTGCCTCGCGAGGCGGAGCCTCGGGTGCAGCCGTTCCCAGGCAGAGCCTGGGAACCAGTGCCCGGTGGAATCTTGTTGCCTGGCGCAAGATAGGGATTAGGATGGCGTCCATGTTGCCAATCTTGACTCGACCGGCTGCTACCATTTTCCATGGCGTTGTCGCCCTGGCAGTCCTCTTCGCCCTGGGTGAGAGGACCGGCACAGCCCAGCAACCGTTGGCGTTGCACCCGGACAATCCTCACTACTTCCTGTTCCGAGGCAAGCCGGCCGTGCTGGTGACATCCGGCGAGCACTATGGAGCCGTGCTCAATCTTGATTTCGATTGCCGGAAATACCTCGCCACGCTGGCCGCCGACGAGCTGAACTTGACGCGGACGTTTTCCGGCGCCTACGTGGAGCCGGTTGGCGCATTCAAAATTGAGCGCAACACGCTCGCGCCCGCCAAGGGCAGGCTGATCTGTCCCTGGGCACGCAGCGCTACGCCAGGCTATGCCAATGGCGGCAACCGCTTCAACCTGAACCGCTGGGACGAGGCCTTTTTCCACCGCCTCAAGGACTTCGTCGCCCAGGCGAGTCAGCGGGGAATCGTCGTCGAGCTGAATCTGTTTACTCCCATGTACGAAGATCCACAGTGGAACTACAGCCCCATGAAGGCGTCGAACAACGTCAACGGCATCGGCAACGTCGGCAAGCATGCCGTGTACACCACCGACAAGGAGCCCGCCCTGCTGGCCGTCCAGGAAGCGATGGTGCGGAAAATCGTAAGCGAGCTGAATGATTTCGACAACCTCTACTACGAGGTCTGCAACGAGCCGTACTTCGGCGGCGTCACCCGCGCCTGGCAAGACCACATCACGGACGTGATTGTCGCCACGGAGAAGACCTTGCCGAAAAGGCACCTGATTTCCTGGAATATCGCCAACGATTACGCCAGGATCCGCGACCCGCACCCAGCGGTTTCGATCTTCAATTTCCACTACGCCCAACCCCGCGCGGCGACCGACAATTACGGCCTGAACCGCGTGCTCGGCCTCAACGAGACCGGCTTCAAGGGTACCGCCGACGACTATTACCGCATGCAGGCCTGGGAGTTCCTCCTGGCCGGCGGTGGCCTGTACAACCATCTCGATTATTCCTTTTGCGTCGGCCACGAAGACGGCACGTTTGCCGTGAAGGCGCCGACGCCGGGCGGCGGCAGCGCCAGGCTGCGCAAGCAACTTCGGCTGCTGGCGGAGTTTCTCCGCAGCTTCGATTTTGTGAGCATGAAACCCGCACGCGCCGTGGTGAAAGGGGGAGTGCCACGGCAGACAGCCTTCCAGGTGCTCGCCGAGCCGGGAAAGCAGTATGCGGTTTATCTACGCACTTGCAAGGACGTTTCTCTAAGACTTGAATTGCCCGCAGGCCAGTATGAAGGGGAGTGGTTGGATGCGGTCTCCGGTCGAAAGACGGCCCTGGCCAGGCTCGGCCACGTGGGCGGAGTCATGCTGCTGAAGCCGCCCGAGTTCGGACAGGATGGCGCGCTGCGGTTGATGGTGAAGGGAAACGGGGCAGGACGCGATTGAGGGGGCGGGGAGTCACCCGGCATGCTGGAGCAGGCATTGCAATTCGCCGTCCGTGATTGCGCGCATGAATTCGCAGCCGACAAAACAACCGGGACCCGGCCCGGGTCTTACACTGTTGACACGCGCGGTCATCGGCTCTTTGCCATTCCAGCCTGGTAACAAAGGTTCCAGCATCAGGACTGTTCCCGGCAGCGAACAGCCCCGCAGGAGCAAGCCAAAGCTGCGGCGCGAGACATTCACCATGCGGCCGATGTTCCAGGTCGCTTCGCCGCGGCTCAGTCTTTCATTTTCGCCGCGCCGGCTGTACAGGACCTTGATCTGGCAGGCGTAGCGCCGCTCCTCGCGCCGTTCATCCCAAAGTCGGTTCACGGGCAAGGTGTCGGGCACGGTTTCCGTCATTTTGGCGCTTTCAGGCGATAAAGGAATATTCTCGGTACACTGAAATCCTAGGTCACGGCGATGAGCCTGTCAAAAGGGAGAACTTCTAGAAAATCGTATAGATAAATGGCCCAGCCGCTGTGGACGACAAGAGGATTAACACTCCCAGAAGCATGAGAACGAGAACGACCGGCAACAGCCACCATTTCTTGCTCTGTCGCAGAAAATGCCAGAATTCGGCCAGCAGATTACCATCCGTCTGATTTTCCGCGATACGTTCGAACTCCGAAGCTGCTTGCTGCGGCATTTTCTCTCCTTGCGTTGGCAGCCCTCGAAAGGACACAAAATCGTTAGTCCGCTAGAACTGATGGAAATACGCCTGGACATGGCGTGCGGGCGGCTTGGCCGACCAGTATGTGGCAAGGGCGCCCCCCTGGAAGCGTCGCCGGAGCGGATCCCGGCCGCCCAGGCGAAACAGGAGTCCGAGGGGCGTAAAGATGCCGTAAAAGAAGCCAGCCAGCAAACTTCGGGACATGAGCCAGCCGATCGGAAACGCCAGGACCATCCAGCCGACAAACACCGGGCGGATCCAGCCCGGTCGCGCCATGCCGAGAGAACCGACGATCAGGGCCACGCCCAGCAGCAAGAAGGCGAGCAGCCAGCGGTCGTGACGAAAGCCATTCCAGAACCCGAGGCCGGCAAAGAACAGGAGCCAGAGCGCTGCGAATTGGCGTAGCGTCCTGGCGGCAGGTGCAAAATTCATGTCCGACCAGTGCATGGGGTTACCCTTATGATCGTGAGGGGCGGAGCGTGCGTTCCGATAGCACGTCAATCCAGTTGAAATTGAGCAAGGTACGCCTCCGGAGCGCCGACAGCGACGGTTTCCTTGAGGCGGCTTTTGTGCAGCACGCAATCCTCGAGCGCCAGCGCGTCCATGTCGGTTGCCAGGAAACACCGGTAGGCATCCTGAGGCGTGCAGACGATGGGCTCGCCGCGAACATTGAAGCTGGTATTGACCAAAATGGGACATCCCGTCTGCTGATAGAACGCTTGCAAGAGCTGCGCGAGCCGCGGATTACCACGCGCATCCACGGTTTGCACGCGGGCGCTGTAGTCAACATGGGTCACAGCCGGCACCGTGGAGCGGAGCACATTCACGCGATTGCGCAGATCAGGATCGTCTTTCATGACGCGCTGCTCCGCGGCCGATACGGACACGCGGTGTTCGTCCAGGACGGGAGCAACCAGGAGCATGTAGGGACTGTGCTGGCCCGGGCGCATGCGGAACCATTCATGGGCGTGTTCCTGGAGGACACATGGCGCGAAGGGCCGAAAGCTCTCCCGGAATTTGATTTTCCGGTTCAACGTGGCTTGCATCTTCGCTGACCGGGGGTCGGCCAGGATGCTGCGCGCGCCCAGGGCGCGGGGCCCAAATTCCATGCGGCCTTGAAACCAGCCGACCACCTTTTCGCCGGCGAGCAATTCCGCCACCTCCCTGGTCAACTCCTCTTCGTCGGGCAGATGATCGTAGGCGGCGTTGGCTCCGTCGAGATAATCGCGCACCTCTTGCGAAGTGAAGCCTGGGCCAAGAAAGCTGCCCTTCTGCGAATCATGGCCATCGACGCGGCGGGGGCGGTCCAGGAGTTGATGCCAGACAAACAAGGCCGCGCCGAGCGAACCCCCGGCGTCCCCGGCCGCGGGCTGAATCCAGAGATCCTCAAAAGGGCCCTCGCGGAGCAGCCGTCCATTGGCGACGCAGTTCAGGGCCACGCCGCCCGCCAGCACAAGGTACTTGTGACGCGTCTGCCGGTGCAGGGCGCGGGCAATGCGCAGGACGACGTCCTCGGTGACGGCCTGGATGCTGGCTGCCAGATCCATGTGCCGTTGCAGCAAGTCGGCTTCCGGCTGGCGCGGCGGACCGCCGAAGAGGCGGTGAAACGCCGCACTGGTCATGGTCAGCCCCTGGCAGTAATTGAAATACTTCATGTTCAGCCAAAAGCTGCCGTCCGCTTTGAGATCGATCAAGTGCTTGTAAATTGCATCGACATAGACAGGCCGGCCGTAGGGGGCCAATCCCATGAGCTTGTACTCGCCGCTGTTGACCTTGAAGCCGCAGTAAGAGGTAAACGCGGCATAAAGCAAACCGAGGGAATGAGGAAACTGTAAATGCTCGGTCAGTTTGATTTTGTTGCCGGCGCCCACGCCCAGGGCCGTCGTGGTCCATTCGCCGACGCCATCGATGGTAAGGATGGCTGCTTCTTCAAACGGACTGGGAAAGAAGGCGCTGGCGGCGTGGCTCTCATGATGGTCGGTGAAAACGAGCTTGGCCCTGGTGGGGCCGTTCAGGCCCTGCAGAATGGCTCGGCGCAGGTAAAGCTTTTCCTTCAGCCAGACCGGCAAGGCCCTGCTGAAGCTTTGCAAGCCGCTCGGCGCGTAGGCCAGGTAAGTCTCCAGCAGGCGCTCAAACTTGGTAAGCGGCTTTTCGTAGAAGACCACGTAGTCGAGCTGGTCCGGCGTCAGGCCGGCCTCGCGGAGACATGAAGCGACGGCGCGCGCGGGAAAAGCGGCGTCGTGCTTCCTACGGGTAAAGCGCTCTTCCTGGGCGGCAGCCGTCAGGTCGCCGTCCAGGACCAGGGCTGCGGCGCTATCGTGATAGAATGCGGAAATGCCAAGGATTGCAGTCACTGAGCACCTCTTGCTGGTAACGGCTTAAGCGTTTTTGCCACATTCTGCAGGTTCTTGGCAAGGTCGAGGTGCGCGAGAGTCCCCTGCCGGCGGCAAGATGGGTTATACCAGGTTGGATAGGCACATTGGGTCATTCGTCATTGGTCATTCGCGAAGCGAATGACCAATGACGAATGACTAATGACAGATCTGCCGGCACCGCCGAGCGTCCTCAAGGAGCCTCCGGTTCCTCCCACACCGTATGGTACGCTTCCACTGACTCGAAATAACGGATCAGCCTCTCGTAGAACGGTTCATTCGAGAGCGTGGCGCTGTCGCCGACGACAATTAGCTTCCGCCGTGCCCGGGTTAGCGCGACGTTCATCCGCCGCACGTCGGCCAGGAAGCCGATTTTTCCCTCCGAATTCGAGCGGACGAGCGAAATGAGAACGGCTTCCTTTTCTCTACCCTGGAAGCCGTCTACACTGTCGATCTCCAGCCCGGCGACATTCAATTGCTCGCGCAGCAGGCGCACCTGGGCAGAATAGGGAGCAATTACCGCGATATCTCCGGGCTTTATTCCTGCATGCAACAATTGCGTTACTTGCCGGCAGACCAGGCGAGCCTCTTCGGGATTCAGCAGACTTTCACCGTCCGGCTCGCGCTGTTCTTCGAACCCGGCGCCTGCCGTATCAAGAAAGTGCAAAGGCCGCTCCGTGAGCGCGTTCACCTTAACACCGGGTAGGTCACAGAGGCGGTGTTCACGAACCGATGAATCAGCTTTCAGTTCGCCTGCGTAGAACTCAAGCGCTGAGAAAGCCATGATGGCCTCATGCATCCGGTATTGCACTTTCAGGCGGCGCGTGACAGCCGTGCCGTAGCGGGCAACCA
>DASZFN010000827.1:0-7308 GCA_035939715.1 Gemmataceae bacterium
CGCTGGCGCTGTTCATTTATTACACCTGCCAGAAGCAATACATCATCCTGGAGCATGGTGGCGAGGATTCGGTCTTCGGCTACGATTTTTCTCAGGGTTACACCAGTCTCGAGCGCGACCAGCCGCCGCCGCGCAAGCGGCGCCGGCCGGGCATCTGGCAACGCTGGCTGCAGCGCCGCGCTGCGCGCAAGATGCAGCGCGACGTGGAGCAGCGCGAGGCCGAGGAACGCCGCATGGACGAGCTGCTGGAAAAAGTCCAACGCGAAGGCCTGCAAGCCCTGAGCGAGGAAGAACGCCGCTTTCTTACGCGCGTCAGCGCCAAGTATCGTAATCGTTAACTTATGGGCCTCCTCGCCAGAATTCGTGGGCAGATGAGCCGGGAACTCGCTCGTTTACGTCGGCTTTTTGTGGGGTTCCAGCGGTTTACCGGGCGGCCCGGTTCTGACGTCCCGATCTACCTCAGCGGCACTGCGAGTAAACCACGGCAAAAAACCGCGGAACAGAGAAGAGGAACCCGTAATTTCACCCACGAATTCTCGTGACGACCCACTTATGGCCGATCTCATCGAACCGCGAACGCTGAAGGGATTCCGCGATTACCTGCCGGAGCTGATGATTCCGCGCGAACACATCCTCGAACAGGCGCGGCGGGTGTACCGTTCTTATGGCTTTGCGCCCATTGATACGCCCGCGCTCGAGTACGCGGAAATTCTCCTGGGCAAGGGGGGCGAGGAGTCGGACAAGCTCATCTATCGCTTCACGGACCACGGCGGCCGGGACGTGGCGCTGCGCTTCGATCTGACCGTGCCGTTCGCGCGCTTCGCGGCACAGCACATCGGCAAGCTTGGCACTCCTTTCCGGCGCTATCACATGGGGCCGGTCTGGCGCGGCGAGAACACCGCCCACGGCCGCTATCGCGAGTTCTGGCAGTGCGACTTCGATACCATCGGCACGACCGCCAATAGCGCGGATATCGAGATCGTGCTGGTCATCCACGATCTGCTGCACGCCATCGGCTTGAAGCGCTTTCGCATTCGCGTCAACAACCGGCTGCTGCTCAACGGCTTGCTGGAGGAGTGGGACCTGGCCGGCAAGGCCAAGCCGCTGCTGGTTGCGCTCGACAAACTGGACAAGCAAGGAGGGGCTGCCGTTGTCGATGAGATGCAGCACAAGGCCGGCGTCGGCACGGCGCAGGCCGAGCGCGTTGTGGCGCTGGCCGGGATCCGGGGCAGCAACGAAGAAGTCCTGGATCGGCTGGAGCGCGAATTCGGCAACAATGCCAAGGCTGCCGAGGGCGTCCATCGGCTGCGGGAGCTGATTCAGGTGGCGCACGCGGCGGGTCTCACCGAGGAGGAACTGCAGGTTGACCTCGCCATTGCCCGCGGGCTGGATTATTACACGGGAACTATTTATGAGACGACGTTGACGGATCTGCCGGGGATCGGCAGCATCTGCTCGGGCGGCCGCTATGACAACCTGGCCGGGCTCTATACGAAGCAGCATCTGCCGGGCGTTGGCGCCTCGCTCGGTCTGGATCGCCTGCTGGCCGCCATGGAGGAGCTGAAGCTCCTGGACAAGGTGGCCACGCCGGCGCCCGTGCTTATGGTGCAGTTCGCGTCCGAGCGGCTCGCGGATTATGCCCGCATGGCGGCGGGGCTGCGCGCCGCGGGCATCGGCGTGGAGCTATACCCCGAAGCCAAGAAGGTCGGCCAGCAGCTTCAGTATGCTGAGCGGCGCGGCTTCCGGGTCGCGCTGATTGCCGGTCCGGACGAATTCGCCCAGGGCGTCTGGAAAGTCAAGGACCTTGCCCGGCGCGAAGAGGTCACCGTGGCGGGCGGCGAGGTGGTTGCCGCCCTGCGTAAGCTCTTGACAGGCCCATAGAGCGGCGGCCGACGGCCAGCCCGTCTGGTCAGCCAACGTTGCCAAGGGTACAATGCCGCGGGTAAAATCATGGACCGAAGCAACCACTATGAGGCGGCGTTCGAGGCCTATTTGCAACATCACCGCCTTTGCTATGTCGCGGTCGATGAGACACGCCGCGCCATGCTTGGCGACCTCCGCGTCAAGAGCCTCGATTTTGTCGTCTACGGCGATGCCGGCGCCCGCCTGCTCGTCGACGTCAAGGGCCGTCGCTTTCCGACCGGACCGAGCCACCGGCCGCGCCGTGTCTGGGAGTCGTGGTCCACGCAGGACGACATCAGCGGCCTGGAACAGTGGACGAACCTCTTCGGTCCCGGCTACCAGGCCGTGCTGGTCTTTGTCTACCACGTCCTGCCCGTGGTGACCTTGCCTGATGACGTTCCGGATCTATGGACCTGGCACGGCCGCCGTTATCTCCTGCGCGGCGTGCCCGCGGAGCAGTACCGCGTGCACATGCGCGTGCGCAGTCCCAAGTGGGCGACCGTCGGACTGCCGGGCGCCGTCTTTCGCGACCTGGTGCAACCTTTCCAAACCTTCACGCGCCAGCCTCTCGGCGCTTATGACGAGTGTCCATTCTGACCATGCAACGCCTGAAGCTCGCCGTCAGTCTCGATTCTCTTGGCCTGCCCTTGCGGCGCGGCTTGCAGGAGATCGAGCGCATGGGCGTGACAGGCGTGCAGATCGATGCCGCCGGCGATCTGTCGCCGCGGACGCTTTCCCAGACGGGCCGGCGCGAGTTTCTGCATCTGCTGCGTGCCTACAACCTGGAGCTGGCGGCGCTTGGCTGTCCGCTGCGACACGGTCTCGATGTGGCCGAGGGGCAAGAGGCACGCGTCGATTACGTCAAGCGCGTGCTAAGCCTCAGCTTCGACCTGGGCGCACGCCGGGCCACCATTCAGGCCGGCCGTGTTCCGGAAGAAGTCGATTCTCCCGGCGCCCGGCTTATGACCGAGGCCCTCCTGACCCTGGGACAGCATGGCGACCGCACGGGCAGCATGCTGGCCATCGAAACAGGCCCGGAATCCGGGCTGTCGCTGCGTCAGTTCCTGGACCGTTTCGATACCGGCGGTCTGGGCGTCAACCTGGACCCGGCCAATCTGCTGCTCGCGAATTCTCCTTTGCCGGAAAGCGTCCGCGCGCTTCAGGGCAAGGTCGTTTTCGGCCAGGCCCGGGATGCTCGGCGGGCCGGCACGAGCCCGGCCGCTCAGGAAGTCCCGTTGGGGCACGGCGACATCGACTGGCTTGAATATCTGGCTTTGCTTGAAGAGATCGAGTACCGGGGCTGGCTGTCGGTCCGCCGCGACAGCGGCGCGAACCGGCGCGCCGATGTCGCGGCCGGGGTGCAATTCCTGCGGCGCTTTGTCGGCCCTGACTAGAAACTGATGCCACTTTACAGCCGCAGCGCCCGTGCCGCAGCCGCGCTTTTGAACCACTGCATTCCGCGGCTATGTGTTGATGTGTTTCCGATTACGGAACTCAGGCAAAAAGATAAAAGAAAAAAAATCAGTAAGCGGTTCTGGCGCGCATGGGAAGGCCGGGACTGCATTTTTTCCCTATTATTTTTTTGCCTGAGTCATCCCTAAACGTTCAAGCAAAAAGACGCGGCTTTTCTTGGAAACCGGCATCATTGCGGATCAGCTGCTATTTTGACCATGCCGCCAGTCCCGCTCGCGCCGTCCGTGAATCAGAATATCTCGGTCGATTTGCTCGAACGTCCAGGCGTTCAGCTCCATGGCCTCTGCCACCTGTTCGACTCCCCGGCCACCGATCGGCGCCAGCGCCCCGGCCCCACCGATAAGGCAGGGCGCGACGAAGACGTGCGCCTCGTCGATCTCTCCGGCGTCTCGAAAGCTCCCAAGGAGCGCAGAGCCGCCTTCAACGAGGATATTTGTCATGCGCCGCCGGCCGAGCTCATCAAGCAATTGACCGACCACGGCTTGATCGTCCAGACCGGCAAGAGGCAGCACCTCGCAGCCCGCGGCGCGCAGCGCATCCGCATGCTCCCCCGTCGCGTCGCGCCGCGATACCACCAGCACCGGGGCTTCGCGGGCAGTCTTCACTAGCTGCGATTGCAGAGACAGGTCCGGCGCGCCGCATAGCACGACGCGGACCGGGGTGCGCGGTCCCGGCGGCCGCACGGTGAGCAGAGGGTCGTCGAGCCGCGCCGTGCGGCTGCCCACGGCAATAGCATCCATCTTGCCGCGCAAGGCGTGCACCCAGGCGCGCGATCCCTTGCTGCTAATCCACTTGGAGTTCCCGGAAGCCGTCGCGATTTTGCCGTCGAGGCTCATGGCCCACTTGACATGCACGTACGGCCGTCCGGTCGCCAGGAGTTTCTGGTACGGGGCATTGAGGCGGTGAGCCTCCGCGGCGCCGACGCCCACGGCCACCTCCAGGCCGGCTTTTTGTAACAGCTCCAGGCCGCGGCCGTGAACCTCGGGAAAGGGATCCAGCATGGCCGCCACAACGCGTTTGACCCCGGAACGCAGCACCGCCTTCGTGCAGGGCGGCGTCTTGCCTTCATGGCAGCACGGTTCCAGGGTCACGTAGAGCGTGGCTCCGCCGGCAGCATCCCCCGCCGCGGCGAGTGCGTTGACCTCGGCATGCGCTTCTCCAAAACGTTGATGCCAGCCTTCGCCTGCAACCCGTCCCTGGCGCACCACCACCGCGCCCACCAACGGGTTCGGTTCGACATGGCCTCGGCCGCGCTCGGCCAGTTCGAGCGCCCGCTGCATCCACCGCCCATCAGCATCATCCATCGGCTTGGCCCATCCGCCATGACCCCGCAGCAAACGCTGCCTTCACGAGGTTCGTATCTGCCTTTTAATCTAGTCTTCAGGCGTGTCCCGTTCTGCGCGAACCTCAACGGCTGTCGCTTTCTCTTGTCAACAGCTTCTTTTCCCTTTATGAGTAAATTGACTGGCGATCGACAGCGTTTCTGGCCTCGAAGGGAGCCTGGACTTGAACCCAAGCATTGCAGTGGTCGGCGCGACCGGAGCGGTCGGCGCAATCATGCGGCAGGTGTTGAGCGAAAGGAACTTTCCTCTTCGGTCAATCAAATTTCTCGCTTCGGAACGCAGCGCCGGAAAAACCGTGGAATTCCGGGGCCAGTCGTATGCCGTCGAACTGCTGAGACCGGAGGCATTCACAGGCATCGATATCGTCCTGTCCAGCACGCCGGCATCGATCAGCCGGGACTACAGTCCCATTGCCGCAAAGGCGGGAGCCGTGGTGATCGATAATTCCAGCGCCTGGCGCATGGACCCCGAGGTGCCGCTCGTCGTTCCCGAGGTCAATGCGGACGCGCTGGCGCGGATCCCCAAGGGCATCGTAGCCAATCCGAATTGCTCCACAATCCAGATGGTCGTCGCTCTCAAGCCGCTGCACGACCTGGCACGCATCAAGCGCGTCGTGGTCGCGACCTACCAGGCCTCCTCCGGCAAGGGGGCGACCGGCCTCTTCGAGCTGGACGCCCAGATCAGCGCCCTTGGCCGGGGCGAAAGCATTCCCGCGGTGAAGGCGCATGTCGCGCAGTTGGCAGGCAATGTTTTGCCGCACGACTGGAAAGCGGGCGACGAAGGCTACACCGAAGAAGAATGGAAGATGGTGCGCGAGACGCGCAAGATCATGGGGGACGATTCGATTCAGATGTCGCCGACGACCGCGCGAGTGCCCGTGCGCATTGGCCACTGCGAGGCGATCAACCTGGAGTTTCATAACCCGATCAGCGTCGCCCAGGCGCGCGACGTGCTTCGCAGCGCCCCTGGTATCATCCTTCTGGACGACGCGGCCAGGGGCGAAGTGCCGCTGCCTTTGAACGTGGCAGGACGGGATGAAGTCTTCGTCGGCCGTATCCGCCGCGATTCGACCGTTCCCAACGGCCTGAATCTCTGGGTGGTGGCAGACAATCTTCGCAAAGGCGCTGCCACGAATGCGGTGCAAATCGCGCAGGTCCTGATCGAGCGCCATTTGCTTCCGCCGAGGAAGCACTAACCGTCCTTTCCATGCGCAACCTCAAGCTGACGCTGGCCTACGATGGCACCGACTTCAACGGCTGGCAGACGCAACCGGGCTACCGAACCGTCCAGGAAACGCTGGAAGCCGCGCTTGCTGCGCTCACCGGCCAGCCGGCGCGTGTCAACGCCAGCGGCCGCACGGATACGGGAGTCCACGCAGTCGGCCAGGTCGCCAATTATTACAGCGCCAGCGACCTAGCCGCGGACGTAATGGTGCGGGCGCTCAACGCCCATCTGCCGCAAGACATCGTGGTGTCCGCGGTGGTCGATGTTCCACAGGCCTTTGATGCGAATCGCGACGCCAGGCGCAAGCTGTACCGCTACGTCATTCATGATGGCCCCGTGCCCAACCTTTTTTTGCGCCGTTATTGCATGCAAAGCCGCCATCCTCTCGATGCTGCTGCCATGCGCGCGGCGGCCGAGCCGCTTCGGGGCCGGCATGATTTCCATAGCTTCGAGACCGACTGGCCCAACCGCATGTCCAGCGTGCGCACCATCACCCACCTGAGCCTGAACCGCTTCGGCGAGTGGATCTGGCTGGACGTGGAAGCGGACGGTTTCCTGTACAATATGGTGCGTGCCATTGCCGGCACGCTGATCAATGTCGGCCGCGGTTACTGGCCGGTGTCGAAGGTGGCCGAAATCCTGGAGGCCGAGGACCGCAGCGCAGCCGGCCCAACGGCGCCTGCCCAGGGTCTGTTCCTTATGCGCGTCTCCTACGGGCAGTAGTGCATGTCTCAAGCCAAGCGCGAGTACCCGGCTGCGATTGCCATTGAGCCGTTAACAACGCCGCCGGCGGCGCAAATCTGTGTCCCCGGATCCAAGAGCATTACCAACCGCGCTCTGGTACTTGCCGCCCTCCAATCCTATAAGCACAACTGCGTTCTGTGCGGGGCGTTGTGCAGCGAGGATACTCAAGTCATGGTAGATGGCTTGCGTGCACTGGGATTTCTCATCGATGCGCAATGGCCGTCGCTCCACATCAGTCGGCATGAAGACAAGCACCTGGTTCCGGCATCCGCCGCCGATATTTTCGTTGCCAACTCCGGGACGACCATGCGTTTTTTGACAGCCCTCTGCGCCCTCGGTCACGGCCGCTACCGGCTCGATGGCATTCCGCGCATGCGCGAGCGTCCCATGGAAGATCTGCTGGCCGCGTTACGCAGTCTCGGCGTGCGTGCCTTCATGCCGGCTGATGTGGACCGACGGCCATTGCGCATCGATGAGAAATCCCAGTGCACGCAAGCCATCCACCATGACTTGAGTGTCTTCGCTGCACAACGCCCCGCGCAGAACGGACGTGTGCCCGTAGGATTGGAGGGCAGCAAGTACCAGGGCGCGGTTGGTAATGCTCTTGGACCCGGGGACGCAG
>DASZFN010000828.1:0-1882 GCA_035939715.1 Gemmataceae bacterium
ACAAACAAGACCCGGACGCCGCGATCACAGATTGTCCGCAATTCGGCGCCGAGATCCTGCGGCAAGGCAATCGTCAGACGGCGCGCCAGCTCGCGCAGGGTCGATTCGAAGGCCAGCAGTATGCGATTAACGTATATGCGAAAGATGCGCACGAGACTCACATCGCCATGTAGCAGTCGATTCCAGGCGTTGCGCGAAAAGAGCTGGCTGACGTACAGGGTGGGCTTTTGCACCACCTCCGCGAGATGCAGCTCATCGATGCGCATGCCTTTCTTCCAAAAGTAATTCTGCGGGTTGACTAAAAAAACTTGGTTGACTGGCAATTCGGCAACTGCGGCACGCAGGGCGTGATAGGCGCCGGAGCACACGCCGCCCACGGTAATGTTTTCGACCCCGTAGTGAACTCGCAGGTACTCAATCGCAGCGCGAATTTCGTCCATGGCGGCTTCTGGAAACACCTCATCATTACGACAGCCGGGCCCAGTCGTGCTGTCGCCGAGGCCACCCAAATCCAGACGCAATACCACATAGCCGTGGCGTGCCCAGCGTCGTGCGAGCGTTACATGCATTCGGCTGGCGCCGATATGATTGTCAGCGCCGGTGTTGAGCAAGATGACTCCCCGCCGTCGGCGTTCGTCGCCTCGCGGTTCGGTCACGATTCCAAACAACATCGCATCCGAGGGGATGAAGACTGGGCGCTCGGTCACCGTCTGACCCGGCCCCGCATACTCCAGAGGCATCACGGAGGCCGGCGGTTCGGCCGCTTGGATTGGCACGGCGGTGTTGCCGGCGGAAGTCGGACCCACGGCCATCATTCGTTCAGCCAACCAGTCGCACGCTGCCGCCACCATGGCCGTCGGCACGGTGGCGCGCATCGGCGAGCGCATGGTCATTTCGATCAAACCGGGCAGCGCCAAATATTGGAAGCGGTTCGGACTCGTTGCGGCCAGCCGCTCTGCCCAGGCTCTGGAGGTAGGCAAGGTGTCGCCGTCGATGATGAGCATCTTCGGCCAATGCGGGGAATCGACCCCGCTCATGTCCAGGTCGGCCAGCGCCCGTTGGGCCGCTGCCGACAAGGTGAAACCGCTGACCTCCATTTCCGCAACCCCCAGTGGGGCCCGCGGGTCAATCGCGCTGGCCGCCGCCGGGGCCGTCGCTCCGCCCAGCGTGGAAGCAAGCCTCGTCATGCGCAATTGCCGTAGATAACGCTGCCCTTGGAGCACTGGTGCGATCAAAATGAGGGAATCGATAGCCTCGCTGCGCCGGCTCGCCAGCATTGCCAGCAGCCCGCCGAGCCGAATTCCCAGCACGCAAACTCTCTGCACGCCGGTGGCCCTGCGCATTTCTGCCACCGCCGCGAGCACATTATCGACCCAGGCTTCCAGCTGCTCTTCGCCTTCGGCGAGGTCTGCAGAATCGCCCGTGCCCCGGTAGTCGAATCGCAGCGAGGGAATATCGAGCTTCGCTGCGGTTTCGGCAAAGGTTCGGATGCTGCGGTGAGAGCAGGTCGCCTCGTAGCCAAACGGATTGCAAATCACCAGGCCCAGGTTTGAGGCAGCCGATGCGGGGTAGTGCAGCCAGCCGAAAAGCAGATCCGATTCAGAACGGAAGTAGATAGCGTGCGCCACACCGTTGCTCGGCGTGCAATTTGCTCGCGCGCGCTCGTAAGCATTCATGCGTTACAAGCTCCCCCGGCTACGCCTATAACGCGGCCCCCGGTTCCCCGTTGTTTTGCCACTTCAACAGTTTATCGTACAGCGGAGGCCCTTAGTGGTCGCAAACCCAAGCCAACTGCTCATTAAGTTACATACACGCCCGATGTGTGCGACACCGGGTTTGTCGCTGCAAGGCATGTCAGCGGGGACCTACGCCGGCCGCGACT
>DASZFN010000829.1:0-2247 GCA_035939715.1 Gemmataceae bacterium
CTGCGATGACGGCCACAGGCTTGCGTCTGCTCGAATTGTCGTCCGCAGAGGAGGATCGCAAATGACACGCTATTCGTTTCCTTCCAAGCGCGCGCTTTTGCTATGGGCTACCGCGATGGCGGGGTTGTTGCTGTCATCGTCGGTTGCCTCGGCACAGGAGTTTGAAATCAAGTCCGTAGCCGAGAAGAAAATCCAGCAACTCCCACCCGGACCATTGTTTTGGCGGATCGACAACTTCCCTACGCTCGCGCAAGCCCAAGCTGCAGCCGGGCCGACTGCGCTCGTCGCCGAAGCGGCAGGCAAGGTTTGGCTGTTTACGCTCGGTCCGAAGGGTGGATCATCGCCGGGCGGCACCAAGGTGGCCGAGATCGGACCCGTGCCGCCCATCAGTGCGCCAGAGTATTTACTGCGTATCAACAGTGTGGGTGGGCCGCCGGGAGTCAAGACGCCGGTGCATACTCACCCGGGATCAGAAACTTTCTACGTGCTGACTGGCGAGCTTAGCCAGAAGAGCCCCCACGGTGTGAGCCGAATTCCGGCCGGTCAATTCATGCCGGGACATGGCCCTGGCATGCCGATGGAGGTCTCCAGCAGCGGCGCCGGCGACCTGCGTGCTTTGGTCATGTTCGTGGTGGACGCCACCAAGCCGTTCTCATCTCCAGCAGTGATGCCTTGAGGCGCTTCGGGTCACGAGCGACCGATTTGCAATTGCCGCGCAACGTCCGCTGCTACCCTGTAATCGGCATTCGATACCTTCTGACCGCATCGAACTGACCGTCTAACACCCAGGTAAGGGATCGCCGACGGCTTCAAGGAGGAACGCATGTTGTGCCGGAAGATGTGAATGGGCAAATCAGCCCTGTCGCTGTTGGTTCTTCTTGCATCTGGGCCACTATCAGCGGCGCGGGCCGAGACCATCGATCAGCTCTACGAGAAGGCGAAGCTCGAAAAGGCGCTGGTGTTCTATACCGGCGGCGGGCCGGCAGCGGCTAAAGCGGCGGCGGACGCTTTCGAGAAGCGCTTCCCCGGCATCGCCGTCACCGCCAAGGGCGACTTCAGCAATGTGCTGGACTCCGAGATCGACCGGCAACTCAAGGACAACAAGGTCACTGCGGATTTCCTGCAACTCCAGACGGTGCAGGATTTTCCCCGGTGGGATAAAGCGGGTGCGCTGCTGCACTTCAAGCCCGACGGCTTCGACCAGGTTCTCCCGGCAATGAAAGACAAGGACGGAGCCTGGGTGGCCGTGACCGCGATTCCAATGTTCTACGGCTATAATACCGAGAAGGTGCAGGAGGCCGACGTGCCGAAGTCGGCGCTCGATTTCCTTAAACCCCTGTTCCGAGGCAATATCGTCACCGTTTATCCCACCGACGACGACGCGACCCTCTACAATTTCGATTTGATCGTGCAGAAGTACGGCTGGAATTACATGGCAAAATATATGGCCAACCAGCCCTATTTCATCCAGGGCCACCGCGATGTCGCGGCTCGCGTGAGATCGGGCGCCGATTTCGTCAGCTTCGATATCAGCAATAGTTCGCGGATCGGCGGTGGCAACCTGAAGCTTGTAATGTCCGAGAAAGACAAGTCGCCGGTCTTCTTCACCGCGGGCGGCATCCTTAAAGATGCGCCACACCCCAATGCGGCAAAGCTTTTCCTGACCTGGATCTTGAGCAAGGAGCAGCAGGGCCGTGTGCCTGCTTTCTATTCCCCGCGCGCCGACATGCCG
Organism: Gemmataceae bacterium; assembly: GCA_035939715.1. Taxonomy (GTDB): domain Bacteria; phylum Planctomycetota; class Planctomycetia; order Gemmatales; family Gemmataceae; genus DASZFN01. Next base: position 1,733 of record DASZFN010000829.1, read on the forward strand.
CCGCCGGCGGGACTGCCGCCGCTGACGAGCCCGCGTTTCGCCAACGGCTATCGCGATTTTCTCGGTGATGGATCACGGCTTCTGGCGCTGCGGAAGCGCTTCGAAGCTTTCACCGGACCGGTCACCAACAAGGCCACGCAATAAGCCGTCCGGGCGTCCGCCGCTTAAGGTCTATGTGAGGAACCGACTTTTACCTCGATGGACGTGGTTGCCAACCATCAGAAGCGCTAACGTTAGGTTAGATTGACCCGGACCCTGGTGCGATGGCCGAAACAAATGTCCAGCACGACGTGATCGTGATCGGGGCTGGCATCGCCGGCCTCGTTGCCGCGAACCGCGCCGCGCAGCTCGGCAAGCGCGTCATCGTTCTGGAGAAGAGCAAGGAAGAAAAATACCTCTGCAATTCTCGCTACACATACGGCACGTTTCACATCAATTTCACCGATGTGGCGGCGGACGAGGATGTGCTGTTCGGCAAGATCGAGGCCTGCACGGAGGGCCTAGCGCGCAAGGAC
>DASZFN010000830.1:0-2668 GCA_035939715.1 Gemmataceae bacterium
GGCAATGGGCTTCGGATCGAGACCTGGGGCGCTTGCGGCGGCCTCAATGCTCCTGTTGAGAGCGTACTGGGCCAGGTGGCGCTTGATCGCCGGGGAAAAGCCGACTGGGACCACGGTTTCAAGCTGACTCACAGCAAAGTATCTATCGAGCGCGGCGAGCTGGTGATGGAAGAATCCAACGAATTCAAGGACGGCACCAATCGAGACTACCGGGCCCGTTACGTTTTCAAGCGCGTGAAAGCCCAAGCTGAGTTCAGGGACCCGCGCCGGCAGTGATTGGAACCGTTTCAAGTGACAATAAGAAAAAGGCGCCGGGGTGAGCGGCGTGTAGGAGGGACGTGAGAGGTGCTGCTTCCGATTCCTCCCAGCGAATCAGCGATTTCTGCGCACGCACGCCGGTGCCAACCGCTCGCCGATTTTTCGCACCCCAGTTTTCAGTCTGCGGATGGGTTACCGGATCGGTCGGCTCGAATTATACGCACCCCAGCGGCCAGCGCGCTGCGTTGACTTTTTTTCTTCCACCTTGATCGGGCGCGTACAATAGGGTGCCGCTCCGAAGTCACTTCTTTGGACTTATTGCTCAACTTCTCCAAATGCTTTTCTCCCTCCCGGAGGAGCCATGGCGTTCACCTGGCATGGTGCTGCCCGCGCCGAGGCAGTCGTCAATCTGGGTCCCTTAGCGCTAATCCAGCCCCTACTCGATCAACTCGACATCGCCGGCATCATCGACCGCCACCTGCCGCCAGACCCCCAACTCGAGTTCTCCCACGGTCAGGTTCTCAGCTTGCTGCTGGCCGCCCGGCTGTGCCAACCCACTGCCTTGATCAATCTGCCGGCTTGGGCGGAGAAAACCGGCGCCGACATCCTCTGGAACCTCCCCGCCGATAAACTCAACGACGATCGCCTGGGCCGCGCCCTCGACGCCTTTTTCGAGCACCGCCATTCCGTTTTCGCCAGTACCACCGCCCAGGCACTGCAACGCACCCACTTGTCCCTCGACCGGCTGCATTTTGACACGACCCACCTGATCTTCGCGGGAGCCTACGCCACGTCCCAACCCCGTCCGGCCACGCCCTTGTCCGCCTTCCGCGGGGATGCGCAACTGGCCCCCGCCCATATCTGCCACTCCTACGCCGGCCAGGAGCTCATGATTCAAGTCGGTCTCACCGCCGTGGTCGATAGCCAGGGTGGTCTGCCCGTCTTCAGTCAGTGTTTGGACGGACAACGCAACGGCCGACGCGCCATCCTCGAACAATTCCAGCTCCTGCAACAACACTTGCCGTTGCCCACCGGCCTGCTCATGATCTCCGACCGCGGCACCTATTCCGCCGACCACGTCGGTCGCTTGCACCGCCACGGCTTCTACGCCTTGTGCTCCATGCGCTGGCATGAGCACCAAGACATCTACGACGCGCACGCCGACCACCTGCATTGGCAGCAGGCCAGCTTCTTGTCCATCGAGCAACGCCGTCGCCGACAAACCAATTCCTCTTTGCCACGCGAACATTACCGGATCGCCGTGCTCAAGCATGAAATCACTGACGCCGGCACCGGTGAACGTCTTCCAGGCCGCCTCATCTTTGTCCACAGCACTGCCAACGAAAAATTCGCCCGCGAACGACGCGAACTGCAAATCGCCAACATCCAGGCGGGTCTGGAAGACTTGGTCGGCCGGGTGCAACGCGCCCATGCCTTGGTCACGCCGGAGAGCATCAGCCGCGCCATCAATCGTCTGTTTGGCAAACGCTGGGCGGCACGCTACTTCCGCTGGCAACTGGTGCCCTTGACACCACAAGAGCAGGCTGCCATGCCGCCGCCAAAGGGTGGTTGTCGCACGCCGACTTATCGTTTGGTGTTTACATTCAATGCCGCCGCTGCGGCAGCCGACGCCCGCTACGACGGTTTGTCCGTGCTATTCACCACCGCGCCTCGGCAGTACAGCGGCGATGAACTGTTCACCAAGTTCAAAGAACAGAACTACATCGAACTGCTCCATCATCAGATGAAGACGCCCCTGGCAGTGCGGCCGGTCTTTTTGAAATCGCCGCGCCGGGTGGAAGCTCTGGTAACCTTGCTGCAGATAGCCTTGCAAGCCTACCAGGTCTTGGAACGCCGTTATCGACAGACGGTTCCGGAAGCTGCACCGGCCGGCGAACAACGCATGACGGCCGAAACCTTGCTGCGTCACTTTCGTGTTTACGGCTGCATTGTCACATGGGAGAACGTGGGTCGTGTGGTCCATCCCACCCGCATGACCAGCCGCCAGCGTCTGATCCTCAACCAATTGTCCTTTCCGACACCGGCAAAACGCTGAGGAGAATTCTGGACCCTGTCCCCACTGGATAGATTGCCTAGCCCCCCTTCTTGCTGGACTAGCAGGAACGGTGCGGAATATAGGCGTCCCCTCGACACCGGCCAAGATGCAGAGAATTGCGTAGACAGCAACGACGTAGTTTCGATGCACCGGTCGATCCTACGTCGATCCTACCGACGCGCGCTGACGAACGCTCCCATTACCGAAGAGATGCAGCTTCGCCTAAACCGCAGGATTGTGCTGCGGGCCTCGATTTTGTGCCTGAGGATGGGGGCCTCGCCTTTGACCGGAATCGGGGCATTCTTGACGATGAAATCCACGACCGACTTCGGGTCTTTCGGCGAAAGCGGAAAA
>DASZFN010000831.1:0-3945 GCA_035939715.1 Gemmataceae bacterium
TACCCTGACGGCGCATTTTTGGTTTTTGTCCCAGGCGTCTTGCCTGCTCGCGCTTGCGAAGCTTGTCCAGGGCGGCTTGCTCCGCCGGGTCGGTGATGGGCACGGCTACTACGCGCTGCAACGGAGCAATTCGCACCGGCAGTGGGGGTTTCTTGGACATTCGATTACTCCTCCTCCGCAAGGACAGTAAACGGATGCTCTCCTTTGAGGGCCTCGCTCCCGTCACGCGCGGAAAAATAGATTTGAAAGCTGTACTGGCCGGCGCCGGGAAAGATACAATCGCCGACATCAACGTACAGCGGTAATAGTTCGTTGTCATCCTCAAAGGCGGCAAGGACCTTCACGTAGCGAACCGTCTTGTTGGCTTGCTCATTTACCACAAGGATTTTGCCCGCGTACTGTCCCTTGCGAGAGCTGGACAAAAGCAAAAACAGGTTTAACGAAACCCTGAAGGGGAATGATCCGGCTCTCAGGTGCTGGCGGACGCCTTCGCATGACTCCACTTGGTGGGAAAGACAGCTCCTTAGCCTCTCAACCGCCAAATATTCCGACTCCCCGCCGAAATTTCCGGCGCTCCCGCGACGTTACGGCAAATATCCCTTTCTCTTGCCTTCATTTCCAAGCCTTTGAGCTACGTAGGTTTGCAACACGCACCCTGTTTTCGGTCTCAAATGGTCCATGCTTTGCTCTAGCTCGAACCCAATCAAGAGACGAAAGGAGATCGGAATGTACAGCTTGGTGCGCAACTTGCAATCACCTACGCTCGCCCTCCAGGAGGTGACGACGTGTCTGGTGTCGCTCATCCTGGCGGAGGTGTTCTACAAGTTCCACAGTTTCTCATTGGAGTGCCTTGCCTTCCTTGCGACCTGGGGAGTTCTCAGCGGCCTGGTCGACTTCGGCACGCGCTTGTGGGCACGAGCGAACCCATCGGAGGAGTCTTGAGTAGAGGGCAGACATAATCCTATCGAGACTCGCAAGAGCTCAGGCCAACCTCCGCCTGAAGTCCGGTCGGGGCGAAGGCCAAGCTAGAATCCGCCATGTGATAGGATGAAGGAGAGAAGGGGGGCGGCCTGGCAACACGCCGCCGACACGATTCCACAGGGGCCAACAGCTTGCCGTCCCACCGCAGTCGCCGCGGCTTGGGCGAGGGCGGCGCCTCCCGTGGCCGGAGGTTCCAGTCTGAACTCCAAAGGAGGAGAACCATGCCAGCATCATCCGCGGCCGCACCCTTGGCTGATAAGGCGAAGTTCGTCTTTCAGGGTACAGTCAAGACCGCCAAGGCAGCCACAGAAGGCTTGGAGCAGGTCAAGGTTTCCGACCGAACCCTCGTGGTTCGCGTCGACCGGGTCATTCACGCCCCTGACGCTCTGAGCGATTACGCCGGGCAGGACATCACGGTCCAGCTCGCCAGTGGTGAAGAGAAGGTGAAGCCGGGACAAACCGTGATCTTCTACACGAATGGTTGGATTTTCGGCAAGACTTTGGCGGTGCAGTCGGTGGGCCATGAGCCCGCCACTCCGGCATCTGCGGCGGCCCTCAGCAGCCACCCCCATGATCCAGTGCGCAGTCTGCAATCGCGCGAAGCGCTGTCCCAGGCCGCCAGTGCCGATCTGATTGTCACCGGCAGAGTGTCCGCTGTACAGCTGCCGGCCGCGGAGTCGCAGGCCCGAGCCACGGCGATGGCCAGCGGCCGAACGGCGGAGCGCATCAGTGAACACGCCCCGCTATGGCAAGAGGCCGTGATCGACGTAGATCAGGTTCACAAAGGCAGCCATACCGGCAAGCAGTTGGTGATTCGCTTTCCCAGCAGCACTGACGTACGTTGGCACAAAGCGCCCAAGTTCCGCACCGGCCAGGAGGGCGTATTCCTGTTGCATAAAGACCAGATCCCTGCTGCTGCCCGTGCCCTGGCGGCTATGGGCGGCGCAGGTCCGGGCGAGTACACGGCGCTGGATCCCGCGGACGTTCAGCCCCTCGAGGAACTGCCCCGCATCAAATTGGCTGCCCAGGCCAGTGGTGGGTAAGCAACTGTCCCTGCTGGACTTTCACCGAATACGAGAAGGGTCAACGAGTTCATTGCATTTCCACAACCAGGTGATGCCTTGCTGCACGCGGCACGCAGTCCGCCTGGGCGAGGTTCCAGGAGTTGACATGGCAGCCAAGAAGAGCACGAGGACAACGGCGCCGCACAAGAAAGCGACCACGCAGGGCGCAAAGAAACCCGCGCCCCAGAAAGCCCGCGCTGCGGCGACCGGGGCAAGGGTGCTGGTCGTCAACATGATCCCCCGCTCGCTGAGTCGGGAGACCAACCAGGACAGCGAGCCTACTATTGCCGTCAACCCCGCGAATCCTCTAGAAATGGCGGGTACGGCTTTCACTCCGGATCCGATGGGAGGCGCCCAGGCCCCGATCTATGTCTCGACCGATGGCGGCAACACCTGGAGCCTCAATTCCATCGTGCCGAGCACGGTTGGCAGCAGTGTAGGCACCAGCGACATCTCCGTGGCCTTCGCGTCCGCTGGCGGCGCGCTGTACGGCGGGATTCTCCGCGATCCGACCGGCAACTTCGAGACCCTGCGGACCCCTTCCTTCACCAATCCAACGCCTATGACCATCCTCGGTAGTCGGCCCAATAACGACCAGCCCTTTACGCATGCGCTCACGAATGCCGGCAAAGATCGTGTCTATATCGGCAACAACGATTTCGATTCCCAGAACGATAACCCGCCGGCGCCAGGGACCGCCACGGTGGACGTGTCGGTGAACGCCGCCATCCCGGCTCCCGCGTTCAAAAAGGTGCGCATTGAGGTTCGTGCCACCGCGGGCCAGGACGGCCCTCAGGTTCGGCCAGTCGCCCATGCCGACGGAACAGCCTACGCAGCCTTCTACGGCTGGCGATCGCAGAGCGGCAGTTTCCCGGGCGGAACGCTGGTCGTCACCACGGACATTGTCGTGGTGCGCGACGATCATGGGGGAAGCGGCGCCCAGGCCTTCCAGGACCTTACCGATCCCAGCGACGGCCTGGCGGGCCGCCTGGTGGCCCGCGGCGTGACCACGCCGTTTCAGCAGAATGGCACCCCCGTGAATGGCCAGCAGCGCGTCGGCGGCGCGCTCTCCATTGCCGTCGATCCGCAAGCCAACCATAGCGGCACGGTTTACCTGGCCTGGGCGGACCGGCAACCTTCATCGGACTTCACCTTGCATGTCCGCCGCTCCACGGATCGCGGCGTCACCTGGTCTGCGGCCGACCTCCTCACGGTGCCGAACGCTCTTAATGCGGCCCTGGCCGTGAACAGCGCCGGCACCGTCGCTCTGCTGTATCAGCAGCTCACGGGCACGGGCGCCAGCCAGCGCTGGGAGACACACTTCCGCAGAGCACCGAACGGCGTGAACTTTGTGGATGACCTGGTCCTGGCCAACACGCCGGCCAACATTCCCGCCAAGACGTTCGACCCGTACCTGGGAGACTACGACCACCTGGTGGCCGTCGGCACGGACTTCTACGGCATTTTTGCGGCCAATAACACCCCGAACCTCGCCAATTTTCCCAACGGCGTCACGTATCGGCGCAACGCCGACTTTAGCAGCCACACACTTCTGGCGCTCGACAACACCACGCCGGTGCCGGCCTCCATCGACCCGTTCTTCTTCAAGGTTGCGGGCTGACTTTCGCGATCCGGCCACGAAGGGCAGGCATATGACCAACATCAGGAGTTGACAACGAGGCTGTCAGAAACCAGCAGCAGGCTCATGGAATGCTGGCGCTTCGTCGGCTAGACGACAGCGCTCGTGTCGGATGTGGATATTCGGATAATGTGTGTCCGAAAACGTATTTTTTCCACAAGCCCTTGGAATAAGGCAAAGTGCGAAGACTGTCCCCTCGACCCCCAGGCACCTCGACCCCCCCCCTCGACCCCCCCATTACCTTATCGATCCGTACACGGG
>DASZFN010000832.1:0-3295 GCA_035939715.1 Gemmataceae bacterium
AACGAAAGTCCGTTTCTAAATGTCGACAATCTGGGGGACCAGGTTGCCATGATCGGCAGGATTCACGCTGATCTGATGCAAACCGCGACCAATAAAGTGACCTCAAGCCCCCCTCTCCATGCCCCCTGAGGTCACGAGCCCCGGCTGGCCACGGCCGGGGCTTCTTGAGGGCGGACTCACCTCGTGAACCATTATCGCTCCCGAAAGTTGTCTCTCCGGGCATCGGCGAAAGACGCCGCGCATGCGAGCAGCAATGGTCCTCGCAGCCTTGGCCGGCGCATCGGCGCTGATCTCGCTGCACGCCTACGGGCAAGCTCCCGCGGGCGCCGGGCTGCGTGATCCGTCGACTTTTGCCGGTGTCGGCGACCAGGCGACGCGTTCACGCGCGCTCTTCACCGAGGCGGCAAAGGTGATCATGAGCCCACGCTGCCTGAACTGCCATCCGGCGAACGACCGACCAAGACAAGGCGATGATTTGCATCCCCACATGCCACCCGTTACGCGCGGGCAGAATGGCGTCGGCGTGCCTGGGAATACATGCGGCGCGTGCCATACCGGCGGCAACTACACTCTGCAAGCGGACGCATTCTACCGCAGCATCCCCGGGCATCCTCGGTGGAGCGTGGCGCCGATTGATATGGCATGGCAAGGAAAGTCGGTCGGCGAGATCTGCCGCCAGTTGAAGGACCCAAGTCGAAATGGCGGGCGCGACCTCGCTCTCTTGCATGCGCATACAGCGGGCGACGATCTCATTGCCTGGGGTTGGCAGCCGGGCGTGGGACGTGACCCCGCTCCCGGCACACAAAAGCTGTTCGGGGAATTGATCCAGGCTTGGATCGACACGGGCGCAGAGTGTCCGTAGCCGGCGCCCCGCTCAGGCCAGATGGCCAGCAACGCGACGCGCGCCAAATTACGCGCTGTGTTGATGCGACCCTGACAATTCCTCCAATACGAGCACGCGAAGACGGTCAGGATTGCGCTCGCCTGTCGCCGCGATCTCGATGACTTTTCGGGCGACGATTTCTATCAGCGGGTCGGTGCGGTCTGCGAGTTGGAGGGAACGGCAAACCGCCTCAAAGGCGGCCGTCATGGCGCCAATTTGCTGCGGCTCGAAAACTCCGCCTTCTAGATATGCGGTAAGCGGCACGGCAATCTCCCACCCCTTGGATACGACTTGCGCAAATCGTAGCGCACTCTTTGCCAAAAAGCACACGGACAACTGCGTCGGGTACCTGACACATGGTGCCGCGGGCTGAACCAGCGGCCGGGGAGTCCCAAGGGGAGGAACACGCCAATCGAGGGGACCAGACGGCGCTCGTTGCGAAAATTTCTCGTAGATTCAAGCAGGTGTGAAAGCGGTTCTCGACAACCCAAGCAACCCTGACCCCATGGCTGAGCAAGCTCGCGTGCCTCAGTTCAGCTGGGCGGCCGTCGATGCTGCCAAGTCGCTGGGCGGGCGAAAAATATTCGGTGCCCTGAGCGGAACCGAACAATGGCAGGAAATCTTAACCGTAAAGCGCGGTCGGGGGAGCAAGCCCAAGAACCAGGCAAGAACCAACTCAAGAACATTGCCAGCCGATCGCGAGCGCGTCCGGGTGTCCCGGACGCGGGGTAGACAGAAATGATGGCCGACAGGGAGGCTCAATTGGGCATGATCGTGATCAAATGTCCGAACACCGGACGCGAGATTCCAACGGGGTTGGAGGCGGACCGTCACGCCTTTCAGGGCGTGCCGGTGTTCTTCAGTCGGACCTATTGCCCGATCTGCCGAACCAATCACGAATGGTTCGCCAAAGATGCACGCGTCAGGGACGAAGAGGGCCCGAGCAGGCGGCGGTTCGACGCGCCAAGAAGGACCCCGACAGGCGGCGCTGGCGCACAGGCGTCCTGATGGCCGCAGGGCCAACGCTGCTGAGTGGTGCGCGGATGATCTAGAGCGGCTATCATCGGAAAATCCGCTCTGAGTGCTTCGTTCAGCACGTTTCCCGCCACCTTCCGCCAAGTCCCGAGCCCGCGCCGGGATTTGGTTTGTTGTTTGCTTCCCAATCCGTACCGACGTGGCCAACTTGCAACGCTGCAGGGATGCGAGCGGCCCCGATTGCCGCCCGGTGTATCGGGAGGATACGGGACGACGATCGCGACCGCTTTGCGGAGGCGAGGACGATGCGGCGACAAATCCGCCGGAAGTGAGGGCCTTATCGTAGGTTAACGCCTGGATTTCGGGCAGTCAGCCCAGCCGTAGTTGCCGTTGCTGGTATTCAACCAGCATTTGCCGTCGCTCTGGAGGATTTCCTCGGGCTTGGCGGAGGCCTGTGCGCCCAACGCCTTGGGGGTATACGGCCCCCCGGGACGCGTAGAAAGGTGGTGAACCGGATTTACCGCGTTTCCGCCCATCCTTTGACCTTCAGGGCCGTAAGGAAAGCCTCGCGTCGGATCGGACGCATTCTCACTTGCCGCCTGCGCGGCCGAGGCGGCGCCCAAGAGGACGGCCGCCGCGACAGCTAACCTGGTCTTCGTCAACATGGGCTCATCTCCTTTTTTCTCCCCGTAAGAAAACGAATGCGACCAACCTTCGTTCCGCCGCTGCTGCCCGACACGGCGATCGGTTGCTTGCTGAGCCAGGAGGAGGCCCCGAAAGCTGATCCGGCACCTTGAGCGCGCAATCACGAAGCGGCCGGCGGCCTCGGTGCGGCGCCCGGCGGTTCCTGCCCTATCGGGCCATTGGCGATCCCGCTAGGGGCATGGATGGCGAAGCCCGTCATAGCCGAGATAGGTCCCCGAGGCCGGATCGTACGACCGGTAGCGCTGCTCGCAATAGGCGACGCTCTGGTCGGGCGCAGCCGCATAGCCGCCGGGTGCGACGTAGCTATAGTCGTAATAGCCCGGGTCATACCCGTAACTGTAATAGCCTGGGGCGTAGTCGTAGCCGTACCAAGGCCGGGATGTTGCAACGGCACCTCCAATAATTGCGCCGGCTGCGAAACCTGCGGCGGGGCCGCCCCACCAACCACGGCCGCCACCCCATCCGCGATGTTCGCCGCCGCGCCATTGCACCGTTTGAACAGCCGCGCCGGCGGCACCCTGCAGCGCCGGTGCGCCGAGGGGCACTGCGCTGGCAGACCCCACGAACCACGAGGGGGTCGCAGCAAGAAGGGCAACAGCGAGAGCTTTCGAAGGGAGACTATTCATGACGATTGTCCTGTTCATGCTCCGCGTCATCTTGAGCCAGCACCTTCAGGCTGGCAGCGCGGAGAGTTCCGATATCTGGGCAACCGGCTTGGCGGCGGCGCGTTCC
>DASZFN010000833.1:0-13860 GCA_035939715.1 Gemmataceae bacterium
AGCTCGCTCGATTCCGAAAGCGAAAGCCTGATTCAGCAGGCGCTGGAAGGGCTCATGAAGGGCCGCACGTCTCTGATCATCGCGCATCGCCTGGCCACGGTGCGCACCGCCGATCGCATTTTTGTCATTAAAGAGGGCGAGACCGTGGAGTCAGGGACACACGCGGAACTGGTCGAAAAAGAGAACGGCGTTTATCGGACGCTTTCGGAGCTGCAGAAGACTCTGCTCGAAAAAGCGGGCGAGGCAGTGAAAAAGGAAACCGGAGGTTAGCCTCAGGAACTTCGTAGTCTCTCGTTCTCGTTCCCAAACTCCGTTTGGGAACGATCTCTGCGAAACTCTGTTTCGTTACGACCCCGATCGAACTGCAACTCGGAAAGCGTCCGATAAACGCCGTTCTCTTTTTCGACCAGTTCGGCGTGGGTCCCTGACTCCACGGTCTCGCCCTCTTTGATGACAAAAATGCGATCGGCGGTGCGCACCGTGGCCAGGCGATGCGCGATGATCAGGGACGTGCGGCCCTTCATGAGCCCCTCCAGCGCCTGCTGAATCAGGCTTTCGCTTTCGGAATCGAGCGAGCTGGTCGCCTCATCGAGGATCAAGATCGCTGGGTTCTTGAGGATGGCCCGGGCAATGGCCACGCGTTGGCGTTGGCCGCCCGAAAGCTGGATGCCGCGCTCGCCCACGCGGGTTTGATAGCCCGCGGGGAAACCGGCAATGAAGTCGTGGGCATTCGCCTTGCGGGCCGCCTCGATGATCTCGGCCTCCTCTGCGCCCGGACGGCCGTAGGCGATGTTCTCCGCAATGGTGCCGCCGAAGAGCATGACGTCCTGAGGCACAATGGCCATGTTTCGTCGCAAATCGGACAGTTCATAGCTGCGCGCGTCCTGGCCGTCGAGCAGGATGCAACCGCTGTCGGGATCATATAAACGCAGGAGCAGGGCCACGATGGTCGACTTGCCGGCGCCGCTCGGACCCACCAGGGCGATGCGTTGGCCGGCCTGCGCCGTCAGCGATACCTTCCGCAACACCTGGACATCCTTGCGCGAGGGATAACTGAAGGTCACCTGGTCAAAGATCACATGGCCTTGCAGCTTCTTCGAGTCGGCGCCGTCCAGTTCAGGCACAACCACGGTCTCGCCGTCGTCCAGCTCTTCGGGCTTCTCCTGCAGAAGTTCGCGGACCCGCTGGGTGGCGCCGAGCGTGCTCTGGATCTGGCTGTAAAGCTGGGCGAACGAGCCCATGGCGCCGCCGACAAACATGGTGTAGAGCATGAAGCGCGTCAACTCGCCGGCGCTCAGGCCGCCGTCCTGGACCAGGTGCGCCCCGTACCACAGCACCAGCACCACGCCGCCGAACAACGCGAACGTAATGAAGGCCCCGAACGCGCCCCGGTAGCGCGCCCCGCGCAGCACGGCGGCGACAAACGCCTGCAAACTGTCCCGGTAGCGGTGCAGCTCGTAGCGCTCGTTCGTAAACGCCTTGACGTTCAAGATGCCCTGCAGCGATTCCTCGACGATGATGTTGCTGTCGGCCAGCTTGTCTTGTGCATCCCTTGACACGCGGCGCATGCGCCGGCCGAATACGACGGCCAGGACAATCAAGGGCGGCACCGAGCAGAGCATGAGCACGGTGAGCCTGACCGAGGTGAGGAACAGCAGCACGCCGCCGCCAACCAGGGTGGCGAGCTGGCTGAGGAATTGCGGGATGGTGTTGATGAGGGCGCCGCCGATCTGCGACAGGTCCGCGGACAGCCGGCTGGTCAATTCCCCAACGCGGCGCTGCGCGTAAAACGCCATCGGCAAACGAATGAGACGGCCATAGGTATCGCGGCGGAGGTCGGCCAGACTGCGCTCGCCGACCGCGGCGATGGCGACCGTGTGGAAGAACGAAAACAACGCCTGCAGCGCCAGGGAGGCGAGCAGCGCCAACACAATGCCATTAATCCCGGCCTGCCACCAGGACGACGCATCCGCCGTGGGCCCGTTGATGGCGCGATCGACCAGTTTGCCGGTAATGTACGGAAACGCCAGGGATAACAGGCTGGAAATGAGCAGGGCCACCAGGGCGGCGACAAACTTGACCTTGTACGGCAATAGATACCCGAACAGCCGCGCCGCCTCCCGGAGAGATTCGCGGTTGATGCGGGGAGCTGGCGATGGTGAGCCTTGCGGTTGCCCGGGGCTTCCAGACGCTTCTGGCATGGCGCTCCTTCACTGGACCTTGGTCGATACCGGCGCCTTTCGATTCATTCTCATTGCGATTGTAGCTAGAATGACCTGGGTTGACTTCCTGAACTGAAAGCAACAAGGACCGGAATTTACCGGCCTAGGAAATGAAACAGATCAAACCTCATCCCGTATGGGTCGGCCATGCCGGCGAAGGTGAAGCCTGGCGAGAAGTCTTTGACCAGGGCATCAAAGCCGTCGTGCAACTTGCCGCAGAAGAACCACCCTTCCGGGCGCCTCGCGAACTTATCTATTGCCGATTCCCCCTGGCGGACGGAAGCGGCAACGATCCCGAGTTGCTTCAACTCGCCATTGGCTTTGTAGCAGGCTTGCTCAGGAAAGAGATACCGACGCTGGTTTGTTGCGGCGGCGGCATGAGCCGTTCGCCGGCGATTGCTGCGGCTGCCCTTGCCACACTGGGCCAGGCAACCTTGGAAGATTCCCTGAAAACCGTGGCCGCTCACCACCACACCGACGTATCGCCGGGGCTGTGGTCCGACATTCAGCGCGTCTTCACCAGCGGTTCCTCTTTCGTGCCACTGTAGACAAAACCATCTGAACCCGCCCTATTGTGGAGTCCTCATGCGGTCGCGTTGGATTTTCGCCGTCGTCAGTCTATTCGCCATCTTCCATCCGCTCGCGGCGCAGGTGCCGCAGACGCCGTCGGCGCCGTCCGCCAGGCAGATACCGCACATCTCCATCTGGCACGGCGAGAAGGTGAACGATCCGTTTTTCTGGCTGCGCGACAAGAGCAACCCGGAGGTCATCAAGTACCTCGAAGCCGAAAACGCCTACACCGAAGCGCAGACCAAGGACCTGAACCCGTTCACCGACGCGCTCTACAAGGAAATGCTCGGCCGCATCAAGCAGACCGATCTGAGCGTGCCGACGCGGCGCGGCAACTACTTCTATTACTCACGCACGCAGGAGGGCAAGCAATATCCCGTCCAGTGCCGGAAGAAGGCCGCCGCGGACGGCACGTTCGACGACAAGGCACACGAGGAGATTCTCCTGGACGAGAATGAGCTGGCCCGCGGCCTCAAGTTTTTCTCGCTCGGCGCCTTCAGCGTGAGCGATGACGCCAACCTGCTCGCCTACACGACCGATAGCACCGGCTACCGGCAATACCGCCTGGCCGTGAAGGACCTGCGCTCCGGCGCCATCCTTCCCGACAGTGCCGAGCGCGTGGACTCCGTGGAATGGTGCGCGGACAACCGGACGCTCTTTTATGTCACCGAAGATCCGGTCACCAAGCGGCCGAACATGCTCTGGCGGCATCCGCTCGGAGATGAGACCGAACCGGTGTACCAGGAGAAGGATCGGCTTTACACGATCCGCCTGGGCCGGAGCAAGGATCGCAAGCTGCTCTTTCTCGCGAGCCGGAGCACCGACACCTGGGAGACCCGTTACCTGCCGAGCGATCAGCCGCAAGGCGCTTTCCAGATCGTGTTGCCGCGCCGGCAGGGACACAAGTACGACGTGGACCATCGCGACGGGCTGCTCTATATCCGCAGCAACCAGGGGGCCAGGAACTTTTGCCTGGTCACCGCTCCGCTCGCCGATCCGTCGGCCAGGAACTGGAAGGAGTTGATTGCCGAGCGTGCCGGGGTGCTGCTCGAGCGCATCGAGCTCTTTCAAGATTATCTCGTGGCGTCGGAAAAATCCGCGGCGCTCGAGCATTTCCGCATTCTCGACTTCCACTCCGGCGAGTGGCACGAGGTGCATTTCCCGGAAGACGTCTATGCCGCGTTCCTGCAGGCCACGCCGGAGTACACCACCCACGCCTTTCGTTTCTCCTACCAGAGCATGATCACGCCGAACAGCGTCTACGACTACGACATGGCCGGCCGCAAGCAAGTTCTCTTGAAACGGCAAGACGTGCTGGGCGGCTACGAGCCGGACCGGTACCTGACCGAGCGGCAGTGGGCGACGGCACGGGACGGGGTGAAGGTTCCGCTCTCCATCGTTTACCGCAAAGGGGTGTCCAGGGACGGCAGCACGCCGCTCTTCCTCTACGGCTACGGCTCCTACGGCGCCGGCATGCAGGCCAGCTTCAACAGCAACCGCCTGAGCCTGCTCGACCGCGGCATGATCTACGTCATCGCCCACATCCGCGGCGGCAACGAGATGGGCGAAACCTGGCACGACAACGGCATGCTCCAGAACAAGAAGAACACCTTCCACGATTTCATCGACAGCGCCGAATGGCTCATCGCCAATGGCTGGACGAGCAAGGAGCGCCTGGTGATCGAAGGCGGCAGCGCCGGGGGCTTGCTCATGGGCGCGGTCGTCAATTTCCGGCCGGACCTCTTCAAGGCCGTGCACGCCGCCGTGCCCTTCGTGGACGTGATGAACACCATGCTGGACGCGAGCCTGCCACTCACGGTCGGCGAATACCTCGAATGGGGCAACCCGAACGAGCGGACCGCCTTCGCGTACATGCGCTCCTACAGCCCCTACGACAACCTCGCCCGGCAAGGCTACCCCGCCATGCTGGTGACGACCAGCCTCAACGATAGCCAGGTCATGTACTGGGAGCCGACGAAATACGTCGCCAAGTTACGCACGCTCAAGACCGACGGCAATCTGCTGCTGCTCAAGTGTAACATGGGCGCCGGCCACGGCGGCGCGTCGGGCCGCTACGATCGGCTCAAACAGACGGCGTTTGAGTACGCATGGCTGATGAGCCAGGTGGGGATCAGGAAGTAGACGGATCAAAGCTTGCGAGCTAGTTCGAGCGCGAGTGCCAGTTCCTTGTCCTTGCCCGCTAGCAGTTCGTCGATGGTATACGGGACCGGGTAATCGGGGACCACGCCGTGGCTGGCGGCCTTGTAATCGCGCACGGCCATGTAATAGGTCATGAGCGGCACGTACGCCTGCAACCTGGTATTCGGCAAGGTGAGCAATGCCCCCGGCCCCGAGGTGTTCCCGTAATAGCCACCCCCGGATTCCTCGCCGATGAACGTTGCCCGCTTGTGCGCGTGTGCGTGCGACAGAAACTCCGACGTCGTGGAAAAGGAGTTGCCGTTGATCAGGATGTAAACCTTACCGGTGAAGGTTGGCTGGCTGGGCTGCTGGATGCCCCAGTTGGGATGCTTGACCATGCGGTACTTGCCGCTGGGTTGGCGCTCCAGCATGTCGGCCGGCAGCGCGCGTTTCTGGGACGTGTATTTCCGGAAACTGAAATCGAGCCCGTTGAGAACCAGATCGTCGTAGTATTGAAACGGCTTGTCGAGGAGGAACGAGAGCAAGAGCTTGCCCAGTTCGTCGGCCCCGCCGCCGTTATTACGCACATCCAGAAGGAGGGCGCGGCTTTCCTTCTTATGGATCTCCGTGAAGCAGTCCCGGAAAAACATGCGCAGGTCTTTCTTGGCCGCGGTGCCGCCGAACCGGTAGATCTTCAAATCGGCAATCTTGCCGTCGTCGAAGAAGGTAAGCGTGGCGGATTCTTTCGGGCGTGGCTCCTGCAGCTTGGCAACTTCGATCCCGTCCAGGCGAACCGTGTGCGTGCGGCCTTGCTTGGCGTCCCACAGCGTGACCGTGTACGGGCTTTCCAGGCCCAGAAGATTGATGAGCTCGCCGGCAAAGTTCGCGCCGCCGATGCGCCGTAGCCGCGACGTCTGCACGTCGCCGTCCCCCGGCACGGCGTTCAGCATCGTGTGCATGATCTCTTCGGCGGCCACGCCGTTGATGGAGCGAATCTCCTGGCCTGTCACCGCATCTTGCTTGCCCGACAGGTCACGCAAGACATAAGCTTTGCCGTCCAGCACGCGCACCAGGAATGGCAACACCGGCTTGCCTTTGCCCAGTTCCGGATTCACGCGCACGCCCGTGTGCCCGCATTTAAGGGCGGCCACCGCCGGCGCCACGACGCGATAGAACTCGTAGACGTTCATAGACCGATCCACCGCCTTCTCCGCTCGATCGAACACCTGGTCTAACTCCGCTTTGGGTGTGTACCGGTAGATACCCGGGTGTCCTTCTTCCAGGGCCCCGCGGAGGATCCGGAAGTCTTCGCGCAGTTTTTCCGGCGGCACCTTTTCCAGTGCGGCAGCGGGCGCAGGCGTAACAGCCTTTTTTGACTCCGCACTGGCGGGCTGGCCAGCGCCGGCCTTTCCCGCTCCGGAAGCCGTCCATCCGGACAGGGCGACGAGGACAAAGACAGCAAAACACCTTAGCTTCGGGAGAGGATTCATTAGTTTTCTCCGGACGTAAGCGCGGGCGATAGATCGACCTCAAAGCAGATCGGCATAGACGACGCGGAACACGCCATACACGGCGGCCGAGTCATCGACCACGAAGCGGAAGTTGTAAATCCGACCGCCGTCCCGAAAGATGTAGCGAAAAGTAAAGAGCGAACTGTTGCCCGGATGTCGGCCGGAAGGTTCGGAGCGGAGTTCGTCGCCGCGCTCGCGCAGCGCGTCCAGATAGCCCGTGAACAACTTGAGCCGTCCCTCGCGGGACAGCCCGGAGACGGCGCGCAGATATGCCTTCACCGGCTCGACCGTGTCCACGGTGTAGGCCATGGCGCCGCCCTCACAGCGCCCCGCCTGCTCTCAAGCGCTCGACAATCGCCGAGGTGTCCTCAAAGTTGCCGCGCGCTGCAGCGGCCAGGCCTTCGGCCAATCGAGCTTCATCGATGGGGAGTTCCGGGGCATTGAGCCGGTTGACAAGGTTGCACGCCGCGTTCTGGATTTCCTTTACGTCTGGAGCGGCACTGAGCAACTCCGCAAGACCTTCCCACTGCTGTCCACCTCCGGATCGCAGCCTTGCCTGTAGCTGGGCAATGACCCGAAGCAGACTATCGCAGGCCAGCGTAGTGCTTGCCGCCGCATCGCGAGCCCGGCCGGCCTCCAGACCTTGGTCCAGACGCACCTGGAATCGCTCCCACATGTCCCGAACGATGACACACAGCAGACGGGCAAACTTGACGATATCCTGCACGTCTTTGTCCCGACCGTCCTGGCCCAGATACTGCTCGATGAGTCGGGACACCGCGTTGGCGGTTTCCCGCGCAGTGTCCAACGTGGCTATTTCGCTCATCGTCCTGCCGTCCTTTCCGGTGCTCACGCCCTTGCGGATCTTGCCACCTGCTTTGGCTGCACCATAAGGATTGTACCTCTAGAACTTCACAGCCGTAAGTCCGTTGTTGCCACCTGGCAGTCCGGAAAATGCTTGACAGGGGCCGCGCCAGCGCACACCCTGAAGCGCACTGCCTTGGCGGTGCTGCAAAGCACAGGTTGATGCTTCGTCAACCGGGTCCCAACGGGCCGTCTCCACAATCGCAGAAGGCGTTCTTTCAGAACGCCTGCGCAAGGCAGCGCGGACGCGGGCCTGCCGCCCGTGTCCGCTTTGTGTTTCGCAAGTCGTGGCGCGACACACCAACCCGAAGCGCCAGCGAGGAACTGCAAGAATGGGCTTAGGGAACCTGCTTAGTAAGTTGCTCGCGCGGCTCATCCAGGGAAAAGGTTACGGCGTGGATGAGCTGGCCCGCCGGCTGAGAATGCCCGCCGCGGACCTGCGCGCCGTGGAGCCCATGTACCGGGAATTTGCGATCGCCAAGCGCGACGGCGGCCGGCGGAAAATCCTCGCCCCCGAGAACAACTTGAAGGAGTTGCAGCGACGCATCCTGCGCAGGCTGCTCGCACGCTTGAAGTGTCATCCGGCAGTACATGGGTTCGAGCGGGGCAAATCCATCGTGAGCAATGCCCGCTGCCATGTCGGCAAGGCGGTGGTGCTGCGCTTCGACCTGAAGGACTTCTTTCCCTCAACCACGGCCGCACGCGTGCACAGGTACTTTCGCAAAATCGGCTGGAACCGCGCGGCCAGCAAGCTCCTGGTGCGGCTGTGCACTCACGAAGGCGGCCTGCCGCAGGGCGCCCCCACCAGTCCGCGGCTCAGCAACCTGGTCAACTATCGCCTGGACGCGCGGCTGGCCGGCCTGGCCGCCCGGCCGCGCCTGCGCAACCCGCGCACCGGCCGCCTGGCACCAGCCCAGGCCAGTGCGACCTATACCCGCTATGCCGACGACCTCACGCTCTCCTTTGCCACCGATGACCCGAAGCTGATTCGTAACCTGATTAGTCAGGTCAAGTACCTGGTCGGCAGCGAAGGTTACCAGCTTCATTTACATAAGAAGCTGCAGATCCGCCGCCGTCACGACCGCCAGCTCGTCACAGGCCTCGTCGTGAACGAGTCCGTCAACTTGCCGCGCGCCAGGCGGCGCTGGCTGCGGGCTGTCGAGCACCGCCTGGCCCGCGGACAGGAAGCAACGCTGACACCCGCGCAGGTCGCCGCCTGGCGTGCGCTGGCAGCCATGGTCGCGCGGCAGCGCATGAACACGTCCTGAGGCTCGGGTGTCTTTCATCTTCCCGAGCGGAGGAGATTGTAGATGCGATACAGAGCGTTCTCCTGCAGCTACTGCTCCGCCGCGGTATCGGTCAGGCTGGCCAGAGCGGCAGCCACATCCACTTGCACGTCGAAAGCTGCCCCGGACGAGCGGCTGGTCGTGATCAGCCGGGTTTCCTGAAGCGCCTTGGCTACGTTGGGCGCCAGGTTACAGAGCACCAGTTGGCCGCCGCGCTCCTGGACGGTGCGGCGGAGAGTGAGCAGCGGCCGAAAGGCTTCGCTGGCAAGCACCTTGACTGGCTGCAGGTCGAGGACGATTTTGCGCGTGCCCGGCTGGGCGCTGACCGCCATGAGCTCCTGGCGGAGGGCATGCACGAGCTTGTCGCCGAGCAGTTGTGACTCGGTAATGGTCAATACCAAGATGCCGCGCTCGGTGCGGCTTCTGAGGTGACGATGAGGAAGGGAATGTGGTTCTACCATGGCTGGCCCCCTGTTCTTCCGCTGGTCTGCCGACCTAACCGGCGGTTGTACCATTAATAGTGGTCGGATCAAGCATTACGGGCACACTTCTCTATTTCGCAAGAACGACGTCGCGAATACCGCGAAGCACGTAGGAATATTCGAGCCGCGTGATCATTCCTTTAAGGATGTACCACGAAGGAGACGACCCTCGGAGAAGACATTAACCGGGCTGCTCGTGGCCATCTAGACGTAATGTCTTAAATGCCTAGGCATTCCGCCTAAGAAGCGGCTATTCCGGCCAATGCCCCGGAAACTGGACAAACGCTATTCACGCGGTTAGACTGCACCCGCGTGGTTGAGAGCGGCGAGAGCTTTCGGGTGTCCAGCGGTAAGCCGTCCGGGTTCGGGTGCTTTGCATGGGGGTGCCCGCGCGGGAGGACCTTGAGATGGGTTCGCACTACCAGCCCATCGAGAACTACGGCGTGATCGGCAACCTGCGCACGGCCGCGCTGGTGGGCATGGATGGCTCCATCGATTGGCTGTGCCTGCCGCACTTCGATTCGCCGAGCGTCTTCGCCGCCATCCTCGACCACCAGAAGGGCGGCCGCTTCCGCATCGCCCCGGCCGGCGAGGACTTCCGCCGCAAGCAATTCTACTGGCCGGACACGGCAGTCCTCGTCACACGGTTCCTGGACGAAGACGGCGTGGGCGAGGTCGAGGATTACATGCCGGTCGGGAGCAGCGGCACGGTGCCGGACGAGCTGGTCCGCAGGGTTCGCGTCGTCCGCGGCCGGGTGGCCTTTCGTCTGGAGTGCCGGCCCGCCTTCGACTACGCCCGCGCCGCCCACCAGGTGGACCTCGGCCCACAAGGCGCCCGCTTCGACGGGCCCGGACAGAGCCTGGACCTGGCCGCCCCCGTGCCGCTGCAGCGCGACGGCGCCGGCGTGGTCGCCGACTTTACCCTCGGAGAGGGGGAGAACGCCACCTTCGTCCTGCGCCGGCTCGGCCCGGACGACCGGCCCGGGCACTGCCCCGGCGTCGGCGAGGCGGAAGAGTTGTTCCGCGACACAGTTGCCTACTGGCGGCGCTGGCTGTCGAAGTCCACTTACACCGGCCGCTGGCGGGAGATGGTGCACCGCTCCGCCCTGACGCTCAAGCTCCTGTCCTTCGAGCCGACCGGGGCGATCGTCGCGGCCCCGACCTGCAGCCTGCCCGAGGCGATTGGCGGCCAGCGCAACT
Organism: Gemmataceae bacterium; assembly: GCA_035939715.1. Classification (GTDB taxonomy): domain Bacteria; phylum Planctomycetota; class Planctomycetia; order Gemmatales; family Gemmataceae; genus DASZFN01. Next base: position 10,275 of record DASZFN010000833.1, read on the forward strand.
GGGACTACCGCTACACCTGGATTCGCGACGCCGCCTTCACGCTGTACGGCCTGCTGCGCATCGGCTTCACCGAGGAGGCGGCCCGCTTCCGGGACTGGCTGAAGGACCGCTGGCAAGAAGCCGGCGGCAACGGGACCGGCCCCTTGCAGCTCATGTACGGCATCGACGGCCGGACCGAGCTCACGGAGGAGACGCTCGACCACCTGGAAGGCTACCGCGGCTCGCGGCCGGTCCGAATCGGCAACGCGGCGCATGAACAGTTGCAGCTTGACATCTATGGCGAACTGCTGGACGCGGTCTACCTCCACAACAAGTACGTCGAGCCTGTCGGCTATGACGCGTGGGTGCGCCTGCGGCGGCTGGTGGACTGGCTGTGCGACAACTGGAAACGCGAGGACGAGGGCGTCTGGGAGGTGCGCGGCGGCCGGCGGCACTTCGTCTACTCGAAGGTCATGTCCTGGGTGGCCCTGGACCGCGGCCTGCGGCTGGCCGACAAGCGCTCCTTGCCGGCGGATCGGGCCCGCTGGCTGAAAGTCCGCGATGAGATCTACGAGGAAGTCATGGCCAGGGGCTGGAACCCGGGCCGCAAGGCGTTCGTGCAGGCCTACGGTTCCGACTCCCTCGACGCCTCGAGCCTGCTGATGCCGCTGGTGTTCTTCCTGGCCCCGAATGACCCGCGCATGCTCAGCACCCTGGATGCGATCCGGCGGCCCGTGGCCGCGGGCGGCCTGGCCGCGGACGGTCTGGTCTACCGCTACGATCCCAGCACCGCCCCGGATGGGCTGCCGGGCCGCGAGGGGACCTTCAACATGTGTTCCTTCTGGCTGGTTGAGGCACTCACCCGCGCCGGCCGCACCGACACGGCCCGGCTGGAAGACGCCCGGCTGCTCTTCGAGCAAATGCTCGGTTATGCTAACCATGTCGGCCTGTACGCCGAGCAAACCGGTGCCAGCGGCGAGGCCCTGGGCAACTTCCCGCAGGCGTTCACCCATCTGGCTCTCATCAGCGCCGCCTTCAACCTCGACCGGGCCCTCGGGGCGCGGTGAGCGACGGCCAGGAGGAGCAGAGCCGCTTCCAGAATCGTTTGCAGAATATCTGGTTAGGCGCTGCTATGCTTCTGGCCGAATCCCCACCACAGATGGCGGTCCGCACGCCGGGGATCAGCAATCAGGGCTCGTGAACGCCTTGCCCATCGCCGGAGCGCCGGTTCGTAGCTGGCTTGACCGCGCTGCAGCAAACGCTCGACTTCGGCAGTCGGGCCATCCCCGCGGACGTTTTGGTAAACCCATAAGTACAAGCAGTGCAAGAAGAAGTCCGACTTGGGACACTCCGGGTTCTCGACCAGCTCAAGAAATAAATCCTCGAAGCCGATTCCCGTAATCATCAAATCCCAGTCCTCGCTCGCCGACAAAGTATCTGGCTCGAAGGCCCACTGCCGAATGTCGTCAGCAGTGGGGTTGGATGAGTATTGCATATGGGCACCCAAAAGCCTTGGCCCGAGCAGGCGCAACGGACAATTCGCTTTGACTCTACCACACAGCCGTAAGCTCGTCTTCCGGTAATTCAATGAAGGTTAAATTCGGCGGGTCGAATTCCACTTTGACTCGGTAGAGACGCCTGCCGCCGGCTGGTAACTCGTTGGCAATGGACCTGCGGAGCAATCAAGAAGTCTGATGGCGACCGTTCCGGCGCGCAAACTGCGCCGGGGCGATGCCGGGCCGGTGAGGGGCTTGCTTGGCGGCAAGGACCTCACCGGCCGCTATTGTCCAAATTCGCTGCGTATATAGGACGGTTTTTCAACCCGTCCTCTTGACCTTCGTAAAGCATCCCCTTGAGCTCACCGGGCGACCTGGATTTCATGCCGGATAATCCCATTCTTCGAAGCACCGCCGCCATTCCCGCGCCAGGCGTGCGCGCAGGTCCGACGGCAGTTCCGGAAACGTGTTCTTCTGGTAGCTGCCCAGCGAATCGAGGTACGCCCGGAGAGCAGGTTCAACATACGCGAAATCGGGGAGATTCAGGGCCTGGTAGAGAGCGCGGATCTGTCCGACAGGATCCGCCGCGAGATCCTCGAAACGCAGCTCGTGCATCCGCGCCGGCTGGATGAGCCCGCGCTCTTCGAAAAAGGCATCGTAGAGCTCGCGGTACTGGCGGATGATTCGGTCTTCCAGATAGCTTTGCTGCTGTCGTTGCAGTGCCCACCAGGGGGCCGCCTTCTGGACCGTATGCCTGGTGGACTGAAAGACAGCGTAGGGATGCCGGCGAATGTGCACGAAGCGGGCCTCGGGAAACTCTTCCAGCAGCAGCTTGATGCGGGCCGTGTGGCCGGGTGATTTGAGGACGAGAGGACGCCTGTACTTGAAGGAAAGCTTGCGCACGAAGGCGCGTAGGGCCGCCTTCCATTCGGCCAGTTCGTCCGCCCCAACGGAGCGCAAGGTCAGATAGCGGTAGTAGTGTTCGGCCCGCCGCGGGAAGGCCAGGCTCAAGATAAAGCTATGCCCGGTGAGGGAGCAGACGGCGAATTCATCCTCCTGCGGTTCTCGGACCCCCATGAGCACGTTATCTTGCGGTCGCTTGCGGGGGACAAAAAAGCCCACCAGGCGCGCTTGAGCCCGCTCCGTGCACAGGAAGGTGGCCGGATACATGACCTGGTAAAAGTTCGGAAACGCGAAACGGTCATCCCGGGCAAGCAAGTTGTGCAGGTGCGTCGTGCCGCTCCGCCAGACGCCGAGGATGAACAAGGGCGGCTCTACCCTGGCGCTCTTGACCCGTCGATCAAAAAGGAGGCTCTCGCACCAGCTCAGGACACTGTTCGGCGCGCTTCCCAGCGTGATCAAACCGGCACGCCCCCAATGGCGCCAATCCACACGAAAATGATTCTCCCGCAGGACGCGGAACCAACGGCCCAGCGTCATCCCGGCAAACCCACCCGGCCCGAGGTGAATCGAAAACGCTTCGCGCCAGTCCATGAGTTATCGTTGCTCCCCCTGTCGTGACCAGGATGGGCGCTAGAGGTAAGATACTGCCAGTGTGGTCGCTGTGACTGAAGCGGTCAGAGAATCGTGCAGCAGCAAACCCGAGACAGGGAATTTTCACGCCCTCGCTGCATCCTATCTCTTGATGAGTAATGCCAGCTCACGCAAGGGGCGTAACGATGGCAACGTTGGCGATACTTTACTTGTTGCTCGCAGGCTTAAGCCATCATCCTCCTGAGCTGGTGAGCTTGATAGATCCGGATTCTTACTTCAGTTCGCGTGGCATCCAGACAAGCGCGCAGAATATGGAGGCAATGGTTGACGCACAGCCAGGGAGCGCGGCAGAAGAAGTGGCTCAGCTTCTTGCCATTCGTTGGCTGGGTGAGCACGGTGCCGTGCAGGCCAAATCGACCCTGCTCAAGATTGCCAATGGTCACCTTGCGGGGGATGAAATGGGTTTTGCCGCGCAACATGCCCGCCGAGCATTGGCGCTAATGGACAAGAATGCGCTGGAACAGCCCACGGTGGACAGACAGGGCCTGAAGAACGTCCTGGGATGGTTTCCCAAGGATGTAACTTTTTGTGCGGCAATTGATTTACGTGTTTCATGG
>DASZFN010000834.1:0-2262 GCA_035939715.1 Gemmataceae bacterium
GAAAGCTGAACTACAAAAGGCACTTGGAGACCTGGACGCGGCGCTCGCCCATGCTCCGCGCGACGAACGTGCCTATTCCGACCGCGGCTACATCCACGCCCGGCTCGGAGACTTAGCGCGCGCCATTGCCGATTACAATGAGGCCCTGCAACTCCAACCCAATGCCCCGGCAACGCTCGTTCGCCGCGGGGACGCCTACCAGGCACAAGGAAAACTCGCGAGCGCTCTGGCGGATTACGCACGGGCCCTTCAGCTCAATGCACATTTTGGCGAGGCTGCGAACAAGCTGGGCCTGGTCTGGGTAAGGATCGGCATTCGATTTCCTCTCTAACGTCGCCTGCGGCTCGGGGGAACCGGAATGGATGCTGCCGGCTCAATAGGCTAGTTATGCACTATCCGGTCCTGGGGCGCGTGGACAATAACCTGTCGCTGACTTTCACCTCAACTGGAGGGCCCCACGGCCTTGGCGAGTCACGCCTCTCGGGGAGGAAAGCACCTTGAATAGAATCTTGGTGACCATGAATCTCGTCGCTTATGGTCCGCTGCGTTCGAAGACGGCGCCAGCGGATGGTCAAACAAGTTCCCAACACTGAAATACCGGCTATTCCAAGGGCAGCGCCGGAGATAATAATCGGATTTGGGAACGGCATAGCCACCCCCTCGCCCGCACACAGCCTATCAATGAGCCAACCCGGCGGCATCGGCGGGCGGCTCGCGGTGACCATAGAAGCTATATAAAACCGGCATCAAATAGCGGGTTAAGAAAAGGGTCGTAATCATACCGCCGACCACCACAATGGCCAACGGCCGTTGCGTCTGGGAGCCAATCCGGGTCGATAGCGCCGCCGGCAAGAGCCCGAGCAGAGCCGTCAGGGCAGTCATCATCACGGGGCGCACACGCTTACCGGCTCCTTCGATGATCGCCTGCTGGAGAGGCATGCCATGCGCGCGCAGTGCGTTGAAGTAGGAAATCATCAGCAAGCCGTCCATGATGGCCACGCCGAAGAGGGAGACGAAACCGACAGCGGCGGAGATACTGAAATTGGTTCCGGTCAGATAAAGAGCCCAGATGCCGCCGATGGCCAGGTCGAAAACATTGCTGAACACCACGACCGCGTCAAGGAGCGACCGGAAAGCGGTGTACAGCATGACAAAGATCAAGCCCAGGGAGAGCGGGATGATAATCAGCAAGCGGCTCTCGGCATCCTCCATTTCTTCAAACTCGCCGCTCCAGGCCGCCCGGTAGGGAGCCTGGAAGAGTTCCTTCGTGGCACTCCGCGCCTCATCCACGGCGCTGCCCAGGTCCCGGCCGCGGACACTGAACTTGACGGCGATCATGCGTTTGCCATTCTCGCGGTAAATATCGGACGCGCCGTGACGCTCGAACTGGCCGTATGGGTTGGGCGCGCCGTCCTCGCCTACCGGGGTGACCAGGTCACGCAGCCGCAGACGCGGCGTGTTGCTGATCGGGTTGGAAGTGTCGGCCAGGGCGCCCTTGGTGGAAGGCGTCGCCAGCCCTGTCCCGGAGGACGACGGCACGACCCCCGGCCCCTGGACGAGCACGACCTGGTTATTGATGATGTCCACGGGGATGTCGAGGATAGAGGTTTCGCTGCTGCGCCGCCATTTCGGCCAGCGGATGGCAATGTCGAAGAGCTTCTCGCCTTCGATCATGCTGGACATGGCCTTGGCGCCCAGGGCGCTGCTGACCACGTTATTGACGTCGGCCGTCATGACGCCCCATTTTTCGCACTTCTCAGGATCGACGCGGAACTCGAGGTGCGACTGGCCGCGAATGTGGAAGACGCCTACGTTTTCAATGCCGTGAATGTCCTGCAAAATGTTCTTGGCCTTGACGGCCAGCACCTCCAACTGATCGAGGTCGGGACCGAAGATCTTGATGGAGTTGTCTCCCTTGATTCCGGAGAGGGCCTCCATAACGTTGTCACGAATGTTTTGTGAGAAGTTCCAGATCACGCCAGGGAGCTTGCGCTCCAGCTCGGCGTTCATAGCATCGACAATTTCTTGTTTGGTATGCGCCCGCGTGCCCCCGAAAAGCCAGCGCTTCCAGCCGGTTTGCGCAACCAGCTTCGGCCACTCCTTCTCGGGGCGCAACGGCACGAAGTATTCACTGTTGTAGAAGCCGCAGGCATCCGTGCCGTCATCCGGGCGGCCGAGCTGGGCGACGATCGACTCCACCTCGGGGTAAGTTGCCATGATGGCCCGCGCCTGTCGGGAAAGTTCGACCTGCCGCTCCAGGGT
>DASZFN010000835.1:0-7559 GCA_035939715.1 Gemmataceae bacterium
AACGTTGAAGCTGCTTCTCCACCTCTTGGGGCGCCGTTGAACCTGCACTGCGGAACGCAGCCAGCGCATTGCGCACCCCTAACACTTGGTATACCCCCGAACTTAACCCCGGTCGAACGGATTCGAACACTTCCGGTGGCAACTGAGCTAGCCGGCAGCGGCGTTCCTCACACAGCCGTACTAACTTGCCAACCGCCTCGTGCGCCTGCCGCATCGGCAAACCCTGCGCGACTAGAAATTCCATCAGGGTCGTTGCATCCAGAAAGCCGTCTTCCAGACGGGCGGCGATGACCTCGCGGCGGAGAGGCGATTCGCGGACGAGCACCGCCGCCAGCTCCAAGGATGCCGACACTGTGTCGCAGGCGTCGAAGAGAGCGACCTTGTCTTCTTGCAAGTCTCGATTATAGGCCAGCGGCAAACCCTTCACCAGTACCAGCAGATTCTGCAGATCGGCGACCACGCGGGCCGCCTTGCCGCGGATGAGTTCAAGCACATCCGGGTTCTTCTTGTGCGGCATGATGCTCGAGCCCGTGCAGAACGCGTCGGGCAAGTCGAGAAAACCAAACTCCGTCGTCGCCCACAGCACCCACTCCTCGGCCCAGCCGCTCAGGTGTAGGGCAATGACGCTGAGGTCAAAGACAAATTCGAGCAAGAAGTCGCGATCGCTCGACGCATCCAGGCTGTTGCCGGCAATCGCATCAAACCCTAGCTGGCGCCGAACACTTTCCCGGTCAATCGGCAACGACGTGCCCGCCAGTGCAGCCGCACCGAGCGGGAGAATGTTCACGCGCCGCCGGCAATCGCCCAGCCTGTCGCGGTCGCGCTGATACTTTTCCACGTAAGCAAGAAAGTAATGCGCCGCCAGCACCGGCTGAGCGCGCTGCAGATGCGTATAGCCCGGCAAGATGACATCGCGCTCGCGCTCGGCGGCTGCGACCAATGCCGTTTGCAACTCGCGCAGGCGCCGGTCCGAATCATCGATCTGGTCGCGCGTCCAGAGTTTGACATCGGTGGCGATCTGATCGTTCCGGCTACGTCCGGTATGTAGCTTGCGCCCCACGTCGCCCAGACGCTCGATTAGAGCGCGCTCGATGTGCGTGTGGATATCTTCGAGCGTGGTGGAGAAAGGGAACTCGCCTCGTTCAATCTCACCGGCGATTGTATCAAGCGTCCCGACGATTTTTGAAGCCTCGTCCCTGGGCAGGAGCCCGACTTCGCTCAGCATCCGAGCGTGCGCCTGGCTGGCAAGAATGTCGTGGCGATAGAGCCGGCGATCGAAGCTGATCGACTCCGTGAAAGCTTCCACGCGCTTATCGGTGTCACCGGAGAAACGGCCGCCCCAGGTCTTTTGGCTCACAGCGTGTAACCTTTACTCCACTACAGCGTGCGGGAGACAGCATCACTTTTCGGGGTCTATTCCTAATTCCCGCAGCTTCACACGCAGACGCTCCAATTGTGCTTCGGTTGTCAGGCGGAGTTGCCTTTCTTGTTCGCGTTCCCTTTCCACCTCGACGTATGTCGATAATCTGCGCCCGTCAGGCCGGTAGACCGTGAGGCTATCGTGTTCCAGTACGAAGCGGACTCCCAGGCGAGGGCTGGTCCAGCCGTTCATGTTGGGAATCTCTCCGAGCACTGAGCCGGAGCGCAGCCACCCCTCCAGTTCATTAAAGTCCGGATCGTACAAGTAGTACTCCTCGACCCCGTAACGCTGGTAAAAAGAAAACCGCTTCAACATCTCTCCGAAGCGATTTCCCGGCGAGCGAATCTCAAAGACGACCTGCGGGGCGATATTGCCTTCCTTCCATTGCAGATAAGAGCGGCGATGACCTTTAGGCCGGCCAAAGACGACCATGATATCGGGGGCGGCGCGGATACCGGGATCGCCTTCGACAGGATACCAGAAGAGGTCGCCCGCGATGAAAACACTCGGGTTGTCGGAAAACATTGCCTCGAGCCCGCCTTCAATGGTGACAATCCATTGAAACTGCAATGTATTTTCCCCCATCGGCTGCCCATCGCTTTCGGGATACTCGATGTCCAGAGGCTGCGTTGCCGTGCGGTGTAGCACTCGGTTCAGGCGCTCCTGTTCCGCCGGCGATTCCGGCTCAGCGTCGAATATTTGTACGTCCGCAACTCCTTTACTTCCGGGGTCGGCGCTCATTGGAGTATCCCCTCCCGCTGGGCATGCGAGCAAGTTACACGATCTTCAAGCGTTGATCGATCAGCCACTCATCATCGTACCAAAACTAGATAGAGTAAGCGCCCCGCCGGGACTTACAGTTGAATAGGCGCACGAGCATTGAAGTCGGCTGCAGTCGATCGGGTGCTGTATCGCCATCTCCGGAAAATAGCGCCGCTCGGAAATAATAATCACGAAACATCGACCAGCTAGAATCCGAGTTCTTTCAACTGCTTCCGGTCCACGGGCGCCGGCGCCCCCGTCATCAGATCGCGTGCGCGCTGGTTTTTCGGGAACGCAATCACGTCGCGAATATTGCCGGTTCCGGCAAGCATCATGCTCCAGCGGTCGAGGCCGAGGGCAATGCCGCCGTGCGGCGGAGCGCCGTATTTGAGTGCGTCGAGCAGGAAGCCGAAGCGCTGCTGGGCCTGTTCCGGCGACATGCCGAGCACCGCGAAGACGCGCGACTGCACCTCAGGACTATGAATACGAATACTGCCGCCGGCGCACTCGTAGCCGTTAATGACCAGGTCATACGCCTTGGCGCGCACGCTAGCCGGGTCGCTTTCCAGCTTGGATAGATCGTCGTCCATGGGGGCGGTGAACGGGTGGTGGTTTGCCGCCCAGCGCTTCTCTTCGTCGTCCCAGATGAAGGAAGGGAAATCGATAACCCAGGCGATCTTGAAGTTGGGCTTGGCCGGGTCGTACAGCCCCAGCGACGCCGCCAGGTGAGCTCTTAGATTGCCCAGGGCCTGGCAGACGACGTCCTCCTTATCCGCGACCAGCACCAGCAGATCGCCCGGTTCAGCGCCAAAGCGCTGGCGCAGTGCCTGCTGGACCGGAGCGGGGAGGAATTTTTCGATGGGCGATGTGAACTTGGCTGCCTCTACCTTGATCCAGGCGGCTCCCTTGGCGTTGTAGCGTTGCACGAACGGCGTCAGGTCATCGAGCATCTTACGGGTGAATTTCTCGACTCCGCCCTTGATATTAAGGCCGCGCACTTTGCCGCCGTCTGCCAACACCGACTGGAACACTTTGAATTCCGTCTGTGCCGCCAGGTCGCTGACTTCACTGATCTCGAGCCCGTAGCGCAGGTCGGGTTTATCGCTGCCATACTTGAGCATGGCGTCGGCGTACTTCAAGCGCGGCAGCGGCACAGGCACCGTCACGCCCAGGCAGCGGCCGAAGACTTCCGCCGTTAGCCCTTCGATCACGGCAAAAACGTCCTCCATCTCGACGAAGGACATTTCCACGTCGAGCTGGGTGAACTCCGGCTGGCGATCGGCGCGTTGATCCTCGTCGCGGAGGCAGCGGGCGATCTGATAATACTTGTCGTAGCCGGCAACCATGAGCAATTGCTTGTAAATCTGCGGCGACTGCGGCAAGGCGTACCAGTTGCCGTGATACAGGCGACTCGGCACGAGGTAGTCGCGGGCGCCTTCCGGCGTGCTCCGGCCCAGGAGCGGCGTCTCAATTTCGACGAAACCCTGAGCATCGAGGGTTTCGCGCATTACTTTGCAGATCCGGTGCCGCATCAGCAGCGTGCGCTGCAGCGACTGGCGGCGCAGATCGAGGTAGCGGTATTGCAGCCGCAGGTCCTCATTGGCTAACTCCTCGCCAGGGAATTCCGTGATGGTGAAAGGCGGCGTCGGGCAGCGGTTGAGGATGGTCAGCTCTTGGGCCTCGACTTCGATATCGCCGGTGTCGAGTTTTGGGTTGTGCTTGCCCGGCAGGCGCTCGCGGACATTGCCGCGCACGGCCAGGACGAATTCGCTGCGCAGCTCGGCGGCGGCCTCGAACAGGTCCTTGCGGTCGGCCTCAAAGACGACCTGGGTGATGCCGTAGCGATCGCGCAGGTCGATGAAGAGCTGGTCGTTGTAGCCGCGGTACGTGTGCACCCAGCCGTTAAGGGTCACGGTCTGGCCGACGTGGGACTCGCGGAGCGCCCCACAGGTATGCGTTCGCCGCCATTGCGTCATGATGCTGTCACCTCGGCAAGCAAAAAACCTCAGGCAAGGACACCCGGGCCGCAACTGCTGTTCGCGCCCGCTGTCGTTGCGTGAGGTTTTGCTCGCTTACTCACGCCCGCCCATTATTTCTTGCTCGTCGCGGGCTCTTTCCAGAACGGACTCAAAAGATGGATTTTACGCAGAATATTCTCCTTCTCTCGTCCATCCTTTGCAGTCGCCAGCTTTGCCTTGAGCTTGCGCATCTTCTTTTTCCGGTGGTAACGCCTATTCAGCTCGATTCTACGTTCAACCATGTTTTCTTTTCCCTGGTCAAGCGGCCAAAACTAACCCACAATAAGCTGTGGTCTCACGTCCATACTGGTCCAGTACCTAGGTGCCAATTGTACTCGGAGCAGGCCATGCGTAAACACAACTTGACTCTCGCCGGTTTTCTGCTCGGCATCCTGGCGACCGTTTACTGCACCCATCTCGTCCAACTGCGGGCCCAGCAAACCGAGCGGCCCGGCAATTCTAAAGATCATCCTATTGATGTGCCACGCGATTTGAGCGGCCTGTCGATCAAGAATCCGCGCGTGCGCGTTGTGCACACGGTTGATGCGTCAGGCGAAGGCGGCTCCATGTATTTGCAGCAGGCCGATCCCTGGCTCGGCTATCAGTGGGGCCGCAGCCTGTTTCAACGTAATTTTCGCGAACGTGACGGCGTCTACGGCGAAGCGGGCAAGCTCGACGGCATCACCCTGCCCGACGGCGTCAGCAAGATGATGGATCGCGGCCACGCCAGCTCTTGCGGTGCCTGTCACAATGTCCCCTATCGCGACGGCGGCGCTGGCATGACCATCGCCAAGAACGGCGGCTCGGGCCGGAATACGCCGCATCTCTTCGGCGGCGGCCTGATTGAAATGATCGGCTTGCAGATGCGGCTTCAGGCCCTGGCCATCGCCGACACCAATCGCGACGGCTGGATCAGCCTGGAAGAAGCCAAGGGCAAGCGCTGCATCATCAGCAATCTGCCGTCCGGAATTACGGGCGAACGCGTGGAGATTGATTTCGGCAGCTTCGAGGACCTGGATGGCGATGGGCTCCCGGATCTCAATCCCATCTTCTACCCGATCTTTGTGGACAAGGAAGGCAAGCGCATCCCTGCCGCCACGAGCTTGAAGTTTCCCGGCGTGGCCGGTTATTGCATCCAGGTCCAGGCCTTCGGCTTCGGCCACCTGTACGTGCCGCTTCGGCCTCCGGTTTCCACCACCTTGCGGGCCTTCACGGCAACGCCGTTCGATATCCATGCCGGCTTGCAGGCTTGCGATCCAACCACGTTTACCAGCCTGCGTGGCGACGGGCTCGGCCTCGTCTCCAACGCCGGCGCTCAGCAATTTGTCACAGAGGCCCTCAAGGACCGCGGCCTGGTGAAAGGGCCCACCGGCATCAGCAAGGATGACCCAGACCGCGACGGTTACTGCGAGGAGATTACCGAGGGCGATCTTGATATTGTGGAATGGTACCTGCTCAATCATCCGGCTCCGGCACGCGGACGCATGACCAGCGATGTCGTGCAAGGGGAGAAGCACTTCCACGCGGCCGGTTGCACTGCCTGCCATACTCCGGATTGGCATCTGTTTGCCTATAATCCGACCGCTTCCGACTACACGGAGCGCTACGACGGCGATCGCCGCTTTTTCGAGCTGGAAGTCGCCTATAACGCCAAATCCGAGCGCATGGAGGGCAAGCTGCATTACCTGTCCGACCCTGCCCCCCTGTCCCCGGCCATCAAGGGACAGGGGAAGCGTTGGCTGCCGCGCCGTGGTGCTTACACCGTTCGCGGCGTCTATAGCGACTTCAAGTACCACGATGTTGGGCCGAATTTCTACCAGATGCAGTTTGACGGCAGTGTGGTCCGCAGGTGGCGCACCTCGCCTTTGTGGGGCATCGGCACGACCGCGCCTTATGGGCATGACGGCGCCAGCCTGGACCTTGACACGGTTATTCGCCGGCACGGCGGTGAGGCAGTGGCGTCTCGAAAAGCGTATGCTGCTCTTACCGAGGACCAGCGCCGGCAACTCGTGTGCTTCCTGCAAAACCTGGTCCTTTACCAGACCGATCAGCTTCCCTGCGATATCGACGGCGACGGCAAGGTCGCCGAGCATTTTGTCGTCCAGGGTATGGATACCGGCACGGAACGCTTCAACCCGGAGTGGCTTTTCCGAATCCCTGGTAAAATCGAAGGGCCGATCAAGAACGTTCTTGGCGAAGAGATTATTTCCTTTGCCCTCACGAATGTGCGTAAGGCTTACGGACTCGACCTGGAGTATTTGAAAGACAGCGACGGCGACGGTTTTCCCGATGTGATTGATCCGGCGCCCTTCAAAAAAGGCTACAAGGACGGCGACAAGTAGACCGCAGCGCCGTTTTGCTGGCCGCTCCTTATGGACACAATCGCGGAAGTGCTGACCAGGGCTCTCCTATGTCACCAGTCTGGCAAGGTGCAAGAGGCGGAACAACTCTATCGCCAAGTTCTGCAAGCCCATCCAACCGACGCCAAGGTTTTAGCGCTCCTCGGCGTCGCCCTCGTGGCACAGGGTCAGTTCGAGGAGGGGGCGGAGTTCTTGCGGCAAGCGCTGGCGATCGATCCCAGCCGGGGTGACGTGTGGAATAATCGGGGCGTCGCGCTGGCCCGGCTGGGCAAGCTCGACGAGGCGGCGGCAAGCTATCAGGAGGCCCTCCGCCTCAAGCCCAATGACGTCGACACTCTATACAACCTGAGCGACGCCTTGAGGGGGCAGAGGCGGTTGCTGGAAGCCGAGGACTCCTATCGCAGGGTCCTGCAACTCAGGCCGGATTATGTCAAGGCCTGGAACGGCCTGGGTGTCACGCTTGCAGACCAGGGCCGGCTCGATGACGCCATGGCGAGCTTCCAGCAGGCACTGCGCTTTCATCCAGGCAGCGCCGAAAGCTATAACAATCTGGCCCAGGTCCTGGCCCGGCAGAACAGGTATGAGGCCGCCGTGGAGTGCGCGCGCCAGGCGGTGCGGCTCGGTCCGAGCAACGTGGAATTTTACAACAATCTCGGCTTGCTCCTCCTCAAGCAAAACCAGGCAGACCGGTTCAGCAGCAACGAGGCAGAGCGGACGAGAGAGGCGCTCGCTACCTTCCGGCAGGCGCTCGCCATCCAGCCGGATTCCTTCGAACTGCACCAGAACCTTGGCGTGGCCCTTCACGAGGCGGATCAGTTCGAGGAGGCCATAGCCAGCTTCCGAAGCGCGGTGGGTCTCGGGCCGGACAATGCCCAGGCGCACTACAATCTCGCCGTTTCTCTCGGCGATCTGAGGCGCTACGAGGAAGAACTGGCAAGCTGCCGCGAGGCCGTCCGTCTTCAGCCGGATTATGCGGAAGCCCACAAGGTGCTCGGATTG
>DASZFN010000836.1:0-6558 GCA_035939715.1 Gemmataceae bacterium
GATCGACGGCAAGCTGTCCTCTTACTAAGAGACTTGAAATGGTTCGTAGAACGGAATTCATTCCGTTCTCCTCCAGCGACGCAGCGTACGGCGCCAAGGCTCCGCCGGGCGGACATGAACGGAATGAATTCCGTTCTACGGCTTCAACCAGCCGTCCATCCATGAGGCAACATAACATGCGTCGGCGCCGACGGTAATACCCGCGTTGGCTGGGTTGGTCGCAATGTATTGTCGATACTGCTCCAGTTGTTCAATCGAGCGCACAATGTGGTCGTAGCTTTCCGCCTGCCAGAACGCGCCCGTGCGTCCGAGGATCCGATTGCATTCCACGGCGGATGCTCCCTTGACCTGCTTGAGAATCATCTCGAGTTCTTCGCCGCGCGCGGGCGTGACCAACAGGTGAACATGATTGGGCATGATGACAAAATCGCCCATGTGGCAACGAATGCCGTCCCAGGCAAGAATCTTGGCGCGAAGGATTTGGATACACCTCAGATCACGTAAGTAACATTGGCCGAGGCCGCGATCGAGGCAGCTTTGCACCTGGCGGTTGAAATGCTTGTGAAAACGCATTTGCTCGGCGAAGGGAAGTTTCTCGAAAGCGTGGTGCCAGCGTCCTTTTTCGCCGTCGTAGAGAATCCCGCGCGCCTTCAGCCAGAGTGTTTTTTCTTCTTCCCACTTGAGACGGATCGCTTCAGGAATTGAGTCGGCTTCGCGAAACGTGACGAAGTAAGTTACCTCTTCCTGCCGCCAATGAGGCAAATTGCGCTGGTAAGTACGCGTGGCCCGGCGCTCATCGAACGGCACAAACGCTGGACGCGCAATTGCCATGGTTCGTAGAACGGAATTCATTCCGTTCTCCTCCAGCAGAGTGCGAACAAGAACGGAATGAATTCCGTTCTACGAGCCCCCGTCTACTGCATCGTTTGAACAGCCTGCTCGTCCAGCATGATGCGGCGGATGGCCGTCGCCCGGCCGCTGTCCGCGTCGATGTCAACGATCACGCCACCCAGGCGCGGATCGTTCTCCGCCACATCGAAAGCGGCGGGCACGAAGGTGACGGCCGTGGACAGCACGCGTTCGACCTGTCTACCGAGAATGCTGTCGTAGGGCCCCGTCATGCCGACGTCGCTGATGAAGGCGGTGCCGCCGGGCAGGATCTGCTCGTCGGCGGTCGGGACATGCGTATGGGTGCCGAGGACGGCGCTCACGCGGCCCTTCAAATAATGGCCCATCAAATACTTGTCGGCGGTGGCCTCGGCATGCATGTCCACGATGATGCAGCGGACGCGGCCGGTCAGGGCCTGCAAGATGCGCTCGGCGGCCTGATACGGACATTCCGCCGGCCGCATGTAGGTCCGGCCAAGCAGCGAGAATGCCGCAACGGCGCATCCGCCGCGGCTGATGCAGGAGGCGTAGTCGCGGCCGGGCGCGCTCGTGGGAAAGTTGGCCGGCCTGCAAATATGTTCGTCCTGTTCCAGCGTCGGGATGATATCCTTCTTCTTGTAGACGTGATCGCCCAGCGTCACCAGGTCCACGCCCGCTTCGCGGATGCGGCGGTAGTCCTTGGGTGACAGCCCCGAGCCGTCCGTCGCATTCTCGGCATTGGCGATGACCACATCAATCTGCTCGCGCGGCACCAGCAGCGGCAGCGCGCGCTTGAGAAACGCCACGCCCGGCTTGCCCACGATATCGCCGAGAAAGAGAATGCGCATGGATTATCGGGCATACTCCACCGCCCGCGTTTCGCGGACGACGGTTACCTTGATCTCTCCGGGGTAGTTCAGTTGCTCTTCAATCGCCTTGGCGATGTCCCGGCACAGGCGCGTGGCGTCGTTGTCGGACGTATGGGACGAATTCGCGATGACGCGCACCTCACGGCCGGCCTGGATGGCGTAGGCTTGCTCGATGCCTGGGAAACCAGAGGCCAGCGCTTCCAGCTCCTCCAGGCGCTTGACATATTTCTCCAGCGTCTCGCGGCGGGCGCCGGGGCGGGAGGCGCTGATGGCATCGGCGGCGGCCACCAGCACGGTGTAAACGTGACCGATGGTGACATCGTCGTGATGCCCAAGGATGGCGTGCAGGACTTCCTTGCTGGTTTCGCCGTAGCGGCGGGCCAACTCGGCGCCGACCTTGGGATGCCCGCCCTCCATTTCATGATCGGCGGCCTTGCCGACATCGTGCAGCAAACCGCAACGCCGCGCCAGCTGGCCGTTGAGCCCTAACTCTTCCGCCATCATGCCGCACAGGTGGGCGACCTCCAGACTGTGCTGCAGTACATTCTGACTGTAACTGGTGCGGAACCGCAAGCGCCCGAGAAGCTGCATCAGTTTCTCGTGCACCGGATTGATATTGGCGTCGGTGACCGCCGCCCGGCCCAGCTCCAGGATGTGCTTTTCCATTTCCTCCTGGGTTTCCTTGACCACTTCCTCGATGCGCGACGGGTGAATGCGGCCGACCTGAATCAACTTGGTCAGGGCGAGCCGGGCCACCTCGCGGCGGACATTGTCGAAGGCGCTGACAATGACCACGCCGGGCGTATCGTCCACGATAACATCCACACCGGTGCATTTTTCAAAGGTGCGGATGTTGCGGCCTTCGCGGCCGATGATGCGCCCTTTCATGTCGTCGCTGGGGATATCGACCGTGCTGACGGTGGTATCGGCGGTGTGTGCCGCGGCGTAACGCTGGACAGCGGCGATGAGGATTTCGCGGGCCTTATCTTCCGAGGTGGCACGCAGTTTGTCTTCGTACTTTTGAATGCGCGTCGCGACCTCGGCGCTTAGCTCGACCTCGAGCCGTTCCAGGAGCATCTTCTCGGCCTGCTCGCGGTTGAGCGTGCCGATTTCGTGCAGCTTGGCGGTCTCCTGCGCCACGAGCGTCTCCAGCTCCTTGGCGCGTTTTTCGATCTGATCGCGGCGTTCACTCAGCTTGCGCTGGTTATGCTCCAGGACCCGTTCCTTCTTGAGCTGGGCCTGGTGCTTTTGATCGAGCACGTCCTCGCGTTTTTCCAGCCGGCGTTCCTGCTCGCGCACCTCGTGGCGGGCCTTGTCGATCTCGCGGTTGAACTCCTCGCGTTTCTTGAAAAGCTCGTCCTTCACCTTGAGTTCGGAATCGCGAATGATGTTCTCGGCTTCTTTGCGGGCTTGATCGGTCAGTTCACTGGCGCGGGCGCGGGCGCTGCTCTGCCGGGAGCGGTCCTGGGCGCGGGCCAGGACATAGCCAAGCGGCACCGACACCAGGAGCGTGACCAGGGCGGTCACGAGACTGGCATAAAAGGGTTCCATGGGGGACTCCAGCAAGGAGGCCCGCCAGGCTTCTGGGAGGGAAGAAAATCAGCTGGCGCGAATCGTTGCCAACACGCCGGCCGGACTGCTTCGAGTAAGCAACCGGACAACGGGACAGAAAGACGCCGTAAGGCAACCCCAACCAAGTGTCGCGGGGACCGGAAGGCAGCAGCCTTTTCGGTCCAGGCAATCAAAAAGCCGGCTTCGCACGCCCGGCGACGAGCCGGCGGCAAGCCAGGGAAACAGGATCAGGCAGGCGGCCGGGGCGGCGGCCCCGCACGGGTGCCCGCGCCCCACGGCGCAGGCAAGGGATGGTTCCCGCTTGTAGGAGAATTCCGATCGCTCCATTCTCGCTGCCAGACGGGGCGGCGCACCGGCGCCGGCACCCGTGCCATTCGAAGCCATTTGCCGCGCAGAGCCTCCTTGTACCGGAGGCATCCGGCCGCTCCTCCAAGCACCAAGCACACCCACATGAGGCAAAAGAGCATCATAAAGTCACCGGGTTCGATCAGTTGGTGCCACGTTCCAGCGCTTGGCGACGGTTACCGCAGCGCTTCCGGCCACACGCCACTGTGTTTTGCCCAAGAAGCGGCGGACCTCGTTATACAAAAGTAGCAGTTCACAAAAACTTCAGCACGTCTCCTGATGGGCGACCGGAACGAATCGCTCCGCCCGCCTGCAAACTTTAGAGTTCGTGCTGATGGAACCCATTATGGAGGAGAGACAGGGCACGGTCAATCAAAAAATCCAGGAAGCAGCGGCGCGGGCATCAACGCTGCATGCGCGTTTTGCGGTCGCGCTTTCTCTTTGACATATGCCACGGCCTTGTGCGCGCAAGGCCGTGGCATTCCGCTATTCAACGGCACAACTTCAAAGCTGGCACTTCGGGCTGATATGCTGGAAGACTGTCCACGGTCACGTAATCTCAAAAAGGAACCGGACGTGAAACGCGCGGTGGTATTGCTGAGCGGTGGGCTTGATAGCGCTACCACGTTGGCCCTGGCCCGCCGCGATGGCTTTGAGACGCACGCCCTGAGCATTGATTACGGTCAACGGCATCGGCGCGAGCTGGAATTTGCCTCCAGGGTGGCCCAGGCTGTTGGCGCAGCCACGCACAAGATTGTTGCCCTGGATTTGCGGGCCATCGGCGGGTCGGCATTGACGGGTTCGTTGGCTGTCCCCAAGGACCGGCCGATCGAGAGCCTGTCGGAAGGCATTCCCATTACCTATGTGCCGGCGCGCAATACGGTGCTTCTGGGCCTCGCGTTGGGCCATGCCGAGGTCCTCGAGGCTTTTCACCTCTTCATCGGCGCCAATCACCTCGACTATTCCGGCTACCCCGACTGCCGGCCGGAGTTCCTGGCGCAGTTCGAGCGTTTGGCGAACCTGGCCACCAAGGCCGGCGTCGAAGGCCGCGGCAGCTTCCGCATTCACGCCCCGCTCTTGCAGCGCAGCAAAGGCGAAATCATACGCGAAGGTGTCCGCCTGGGCGTCGATTATGCGCTCACGCTGAGCTGTTACGATCCGGATGAGCAAGGCCGAGCGTGCGGCCGATGCGATAGCTGCCAGCTTAGGCTCAAAGGGTTTGCAGAGACGGGCATCACCGATCCAGCGCTCTATCAACCGCGCCACCCGTGAAGCTTCGCCAAGATGCCCATCTGCGAATGAGAGCGTCGGCCGCCTCTTGCGGTAGTCAGCGATAGGCCGCCGCCTGGATGCCGTAGAGTTCAGCGTACGGCCCGCCTCTGGCCATGAGTTCGTCGTGCGTGCCGACCTCGGCAACGCGGGCGCCATCAAGGACGACGATGAGGTCGGCCATCCTCACGGTGGAAAAGCGGTGCGACACGAGGATCGTGATGCGCCCGTCGTGGTTGACCGCGTCGCTGCCGGGAGCCGAGCTACTCTTGCGGCTGCGGCTTGCCGCGGCCGCGTAGCGCTCGAACAAGGCGTGCTCGGTCTCGGCATCGAGCGCGGCAGTGGGTTCGTCGAGCACCAGCAGCAGCGGCTGGTCGCGCATGAAGCCGCGAGCAAGTGCGAGCTTCTGCCACTGACCGAAGGAGACTTCGACACCCTGGGGCCACGTGGGGCCGAGTTGTGTCTCCAACCCCGCCGTCAGCCCACCGATGACATCGTTGGCGCCGGCGCGTCCGACAGCCGTCACAACCGCGAGCTCGTCGTCCAGGCGCGGCACGTCACCGACGCCCACACTGTGTCGGGCGCGGAACTCGAACCGGAAGAAGTCCTGGAATGCGCCCGCAAGGCGCGTACGCCATTTGTCGGCGGGCATGCGGGCGAGCTCGACGTCATCGACCAAAATCCGGCCGGCGCTCGGCTCGTAAAGCTTGGCGAGCAGTTTTACCAACGTGGTCTTGCCCGCGCCGTTCTCGCCGACGATGGCAACGACAGCTCCGGCGGGCAGCTCGA
Organism: Gemmataceae bacterium; assembly: GCA_035939715.1. Taxonomy (GTDB): domain Bacteria; phylum Planctomycetota; class Planctomycetia; order Gemmatales; family Gemmataceae; genus DASZFN01. The sequence goes on from DASZFN010000836.1 coordinate 5,712, forward strand.
GATTCACGTCGTCCAGCACCAGGCGCTCGGTCCCGGGATAGGCGAATGAGACGTGCTCGAAGCGGATGGCACGGGTGAGGCGCGCGGGCACAGGCAGGTCGGCCGACGCGACGAGGGCCGCGGCATAGTCCTCGAGCCAGGCGAGGCGCCGGGAGCCGTCCATCCAGATGCCGCGCAGGAAACCGATCTCGCCGACCGTGGCGCCGATGTAGGCGGACAGGCGCGCGCCGGCGGCCAGCACAAGCAGCACGTCGCTGGCCGAGGCGTGCAGGCCCGCGGACACGAAGACAACCGCGCCGACATAGGCGCCGCCGAAAATCGCCCAGGCCAGCGCGTGCCACAGCGCCGAACCCCAACGAGCGGCTGCCACAGGACCGTGCCAGCGCTCCCAGGCCTGGCGGCGCTCGGTCTGCAAACGCTGGCCGATGCCGAGCACGCGCACCTCTTTGCCGGGCGTCGCCGTGGTGGCGATGGTGAACAGGTGCCGGGCCAGGCGGCTGAAGGGGGCGCCGCGCTCCTGGGCGGCGCGCTCGACCGCGGGCCGCCACGTGGACGTCAGCACCGTCGGCAGCGCGAACACGGCGAGCAGCACGAGCGCCGGGTGGATCGACATCAAGAGCGCGACCGTCACGCCAAGGCGCAGGATCCACCCGCAGGTGGAAAACAGCGACATGTACATGTGGTCGAGCACGAACACCTGGTTGCGCAGCACCGAGAGCCGGTTGAGGTAGTCGGGGCGTTCCTGGTGAGCGATGGTCGCCACCGATGCCTGGAGCCGGGCGACGTGCGACTCCAGGGCGATCGTGACCTTGTCGCGGAAGCCGCGCTGCACGCGGGTGCTGACCGT